>JBOGSE010000652.1:0-6652 GCA_050694895.1 bacterium
CTTGACGCTGTCCGCGTGCGCGCGGAACCCATCGCGCCGGTGGACCAGGGTGATGTGGCGCGCGTACGGCAGCAGGTTGAGGGCCCAGTCGAGCGCGCTGTCACCACCGCCGACAACAAGGACGTCCCTTCCGCGGAAGTCTTCTTTGCGCCGCACCGCGTAGTGCAGACCGTGGTTGATGTAGCGATCGAACTCCGGCCGCTTGTACGTCTTGGGCGTGAACGCGCCGATCCCAGCGGTGATCAGAAGCACCCTGGTCAGGTGCTCGCCGCCGCTCGCGCCCAGCGTGATGGTGCGATCCGGTCCGTGCTCGAGCGTGCGGACCTCCTCGTTGAGATGGATGGCGGGCTTGTACTGCATGGCCTGCTCGACGAGGTTGATCACCAGGTCCTTGCCAAGAATCTTGGGGAACCCGGCCACGTCGTAGATGAACTTGTCCGGATAGAGCGCGGTGACCTGACCACCCAGATCCGGCTGGCTGTCGACGATCTTCGTGCGCAGACCGCGGAACCCCGCGTAGTATGCGCCAAACAGCCCAACCGGTCCGCCGCCGATGATCGTGATATCGTAGAGATCGTCCACTCGTCCTCCCGAGGAGCCCGCGACGATTTCGGCCGCGCAGCGCAGCCATTGTAGCATGTACCCATTTCTTGACACTACTACCGGCCCATGTCACAGTGTGAGGAATACAATTCTGGTACGAACCGTCTACTGACAGGGGGAGAGATATGGCCGTCGGCGCGCAGCGCGGGGCCGCGCCGCTGCTGGGCAAGGAGCAGCTGAGCCGCTACTCGCGCCAGATCATCCTCGAGGAGATGGGGGTTGCCGGTCAGCGCCGGCTGCTCGACAGCAAAGTGCTGGTTGTCGGCGCCGGTGGGCTCGGCTCGCCCGTCTCGCTGTATCTCGCCGCCGCCGGCGTCGGCACTCTGGGAATCGTCGACGGCGACAAGGTCGACCTGTCCAACCTGCACCGCCAGATCATGCACTATACGCACGACATCGGCCGGCCCAAAACGCAGTCGGCCAGGCGCACGCTGGAAGATCTCAATCCCGACGTCAAGATCATCCCCTTCCAGACGACACTGACGTCCGAGAACGCGATGGAGATCATCGCCCAGTTCGACGTGGTCGTCAACGGGAGCGACAATTTTCCGACCCGCTACCTGGTTAACGATGCGTGCGTTCTGCTCGGCAAGCCACTGGTCGATGCGAGCATCCTGAAATGGGAGGGGCAGGCCACGGTGTTCTTGCCCGGCCGGGGCTGCTACCGATGCCTGTTTCCGACACCTCCACCGCCGGGCGCGGTGCCGTCGTGCGCGGAAGGTGGCGTCGTCGGCGCGCTGGCCGGATACATGGGGACGCTGCAGGCGATCGAGACGGTGAAGATTCTGCTCGGCGTCGGGGACTCACTCGCCAACCGGCTGCTCATCTACGACGCGCTGGAGAGCGAGATCCGCACGCTGCGCTGGAAGCGGAACCCTGACTGCCCGGTCTGCGGAGAGCATCCAACGATTACTCAGTTGATTGATTACGAGGCATTCTGCGGTCTGCCCGGCCGCTCGCACGCCCCAGTCGCGGCCGCCGACGTCCTGCCTGAGGTGGATCCCGAGGAGGCGCAGCGCCTGATCGCCGCCGGTGGCCAGCTCATCGACGTACGCGAGCCGTGGGAGTGGGCGATGGCGCACATTCCGGGTGCCACGCTGATCCCGATGGCCGAGGTGCTGCAGCGCACCTCCGAGATCGACCCGAACCGGCCGGTTGTCGTACACTGCGCGGTCGGGGCGCGGAGCGCAAAGGTCGTCGAAGGACTTCTGCAGGCCGGGTACACACAGGTCTACAACATGGCGGGCGGCATTATGGAATGGACAAACCGTCAGTTGCCCACCGAAAGCGGAGACGGCCAGCGATAGCCTCGGCGCGACACCCTGCGCGATAGCCTCATCCCGCGATGCGTCAGGCGATCCTGCGGGCTCCCCGAACCCTCGATCTGGTCGAGGTCCCCACGCCGGAACCCGCTCCAGGAGAAGTCATCGTCCGTGTTCTCGCCGGGTTGACCTGTGGCACGGATCTGAAGACCTATAGGCGTGGACACGCGCGCCTCCGCTTCGGCCCGTTTGGGCACGAGGCCGCGGGCGAGATTGTCTCCGCAGGCGACGGCGTCACGGCGTTTGGGGCGGGACAACCGGTCGTCTTCACTCCGACCGCCGCCTGTGGAGACTGCGGGCCCTGCCGGCGGAGTCGCGAGAATCTCTGCACAACACTGTTCGATGAGATGGCGATCGGCGCCTACGGCGATATGATGCGGGTGCCGGCTCGGATCGTGCGCCGGCATCTGTTTCTCAAGCCGCCGAGCCTCTCGTACATCGAGGCGGCGTTCCTCGAACCGCTGGCGTGTGTAGTCCACGCATGGCGGCGGTTGGGTGGGGCCAACGGTGAGCGGGTGGCGGTGATTGGGGTTGGCGCGATCGGGCTGCTGCACGTGCATGAAGCAAGTCGCCGCGGCCTGGAGGTTATCGCGGTGGGTCGGCGCCCCGAGGGCCTCGGACTCGCGGCGCGTCTGGGCGCCCGCCACGTCGTCAATGCTCGCGAGGCCGACCCGGGGGACGCGCTGCGCTCGCTAACCGGCGATGGCCCCGAGATCGTCGTCGAGTGCACGGGCTCGGAGGATATCTGGCAGGCCGCACCGGGCTGGGCCGCGCCCGGCGGACGGGTATTGCTGTTCGGCGGCTTGGCCGCCGGCAGCCAGCCCCGCTTCGATGCCACGCGTCTTCACTACGGTGAAGTGGACCTGGTGAGCGCGTTTCACTATCGCACCGGCGACGTCCGCGATGCCCTGACCCTCCTGGCTTCGGGTGCCATCCGGCCCGCCGCCCTGATCACCGGCCTCCGGCCCCTCGATGACATCAAGACGGTCTTCGATGACCTCGACCGCGGGGCGGGAATCAAGTACGCGATCCTGCCGGACGGTGGCACATGGCGGTAGCACGGCCGGCGACAACGCGCGCCGTGGTGTTCCGCGGGCCGGGCGATCTTCGGTTGGAAGAGACCCCACTACCGGCTCCGCGCGCGGGTGAGATGCTCCTCCGCATCACGGCCTGCGGCCTGTGCCCCGGCGAGGTCATGGACTGGTACATGGCGCGCAAAGCGCCGGTGCCGCTGGGGCACGAGCCGGTTGGCGAAGTCATCGAGGTGGGTCCCGGGGTCCCATTTCGCCCCGGCGAGCGCGTCTTTGTGCACCATCACGCGCCGTGTCTGGCCTGCCGGGCCTGCCGGCGGGGTGACCATGTCCACTGCGTGACGTGGGGCCCTCGGCGCTTGATCCCCGGCGGCCTGGCGACCTTTGCGGTGGCCTCCGCGCCGGCCCCGGCAACCGATGCGCTGCGCCTGCCACCGGGGCTCGCAGATGAGATCGCGACGTTCATTGAACCGCTCGCGTGCGTGCTCAAGTCGGTGCGGCGAGCGCGCATCCGTCCGGGCGACCGCGTCCTCATCCTCGGGCTGGGGGTCATGGGGTTGCTGCACCTGCTCGTGCTCCGGCGCACGACGGAGTCTTCGCAGCTCATCGCGGCCGATCGCATGGCAGAACGCGTGGCGTTCGCGCGGACCGCGGGTGCAGGGTTCGCCGATGTGGTTGTCGACACCACCAGGACCCCGCTGACCGAGGCCGTGGCCGAGGCAACCGGCGGTGAAGGCGCGGACGTGGTCGTGGTGGGTCCGGGGACGGTCGATGCGCTCGAAGCGGGACGCCTCGCGCTGGCGCCGGGCGGCACGCTCGTGGTGTTCACGCCGACGCCGCCCGACGCGATCTGGCCGCTGCGGGCGCACGACCTGTTCTTCAGAGAGACGACGGTCGTCCCGAGTTACTCGTCCGGCCCCGATGATACGCGGGAGGCCTTGAGGCTGCTCGAGGAAGGACTGCCCGTGGCGCCGCTCATCACACACCGGCTGTCGCTCGAGGACGCCGTCTCCGGGTACGCGCTTGTGCGCGCGGCGGGTCCGGCCCTCAAGGTCGTGGTGCGCCCGTAAGCGTCTCCAGTTTCGCCAGCCACTTTTTCGAAGGGATCACGCAGAGAAACCCAAACGGCTCGTCGCTCACATTCTCAAACTGATGTTGTTCGTTCTGGGGGATGTAAATGGCGTCCCCCGGACCGACCTCGTGCATCTCCCATCCCAGGAGCACCCTGGCCCGGCCTTTGAGGATCACCACGCCCTGGTCGTGGAGGTGGTCTTCAAACGAAGATTGTCCCCGGGGGGGAATCTCGAAGTAGCGGATGGCAAAGTGTTGTGCGCCGTCCTGCGGGCCGATGAGCACCGTGCGGCAGCTGCCTTCGCTCACGCCTCCGCCATGATAGGGCTGGACCGCGACCCCCTCCCAGAGCAGGGTTCCGTCTTTGCCGATCTGTCTGTGCACAACGCCCATAGCATGCCCTCACATGAAGTTGGGGACGGCCCCGCCGTGCAGGTTCGAGATGCGCTCCGCCCCCGCCCGGTCGAACCCGACCTGAAGCAGCCGCCGGACCCTTGTCGCGTGCATCTCCCGGTAGAGATCTTTGATGCGCTCGCGCCCATGGGCGAGTTGTTCCGGAGACGATCCGCCGCCGGCGAGGGTGGCCAACGCCTGCTGCACGAAGGGGCTCGCGCCCGCAGCCTGCCGGAGAAACGCGGCCCTGGCCTCGGCCGCTTGATGCAGCCGGGTCACCAGATCCGGATCGTGCTTCAAATGGTAGGCGATGTGTGAGACCCCGTAGCCCACATGCCGTCCCTCGTCCTGCCGGGCCATCCTGAAGATCGTGGCGGTGACGGGATCGGGTGAGACATCCTCAAGGAACTTCAGGAGCTCCATGAACGTGCCTTCCCCCAGGATGTGCAGCAGGAACGAGGCGCCGGTGAAATCCTCCTGCCCAAGCAGGCTCTTGAGGGACCACTCCGTGGCGGCCGACACATACTGAAGCCCTCCGCCGTTGGCGAGCGCCCGCTTGGTGAAGACCTCCACGTGGCGGGCTTCATCCTCTACCTGGCTGGCCAGAAACAGCACCACCTCGGTGAAGCGCGGATCCACCCGGCCCAGGAGTTTGGCGGGCAGGTAGAGCGCCAGGTACTCGTTCTGAATCATGAACGTGCATATCTGGCAGACAGCCTGCTCCAAATCCTCGGGCAGCGGCTTCAGATCGCGCCACGGGATGTCGGTTGACGCGTTCCACTGCCCCAGCTTTGCCTGCTCGACCAGATCAGCAATGTTGTCGGCCCACACCTCGACCTTTTTGTTGACGGGAAAATCAAACGGAGGGGTGGTGGGGTCGATGATCGATCCGCGCTGTGCCAGACCCCAGCGGGCCGGCGCCTCCTCAGGGATCAGTCCGGCCTGGCCGATCAAGCAGTCTCTGAGGTCAATGCCGGAACCGTCGCGGGGCGGGACCTTGATACCCCAATCGGGCTTCCCCCAGCTTGCGGTATCCGGGAGTCTGATCTCCATCCTTTACCAAACCTCCTGCCTGGGCATAAGTCACTTGAGTAGGTAGTTGACCACGGTACGAAGCTTTACCTCTGCCATCCGGAGGTGGTCTTGCTGGGACCACAGGCGCAGGATGTGTCAGCGGCCCGTGGCGAGCGGGTCTTGCTGGCGGCCGCGGCGCTCTTCCTCATCCCGACAGGGCTGGTCCCTGATCTGATCGGCCTCGCGCTCCTGGCGCTGGCCTTTGGCCTGCAGCGCATGTGGCATCCGGCGGCGCCGGCGCCCGCGTAGAGGCATGCCCTCCCGCTCCGGCGCCCAGCGTCGGCGCGCCGCCAGTATGGTACAATACCCCCGGACATCATCGACCACGGAGGACAGGATGATTACGATCACGTCCGAGGCAGCCGTCAAGCTTGCGGAGATCATCAAGCAGCAGGAGGATCCGCAGACCCGGCTGCGTCTGTTCGTCACCAAGGGCGGCTGCCATGGATTCAGTTACGGCATGGCCTTCGATCGCGAACGGCGTGAGGGCGATGAGGTCGTCGCACATGACGGGGTCGAAGTCCTGGTCGACCCGATGACCTCGAAAGTTCTGGCCGGCGCGCAGATCGATTTTGTGCGGTCGGTGACCGGCGAGGGCTTCACGGTGCGCAATCCCAATGCGGTCGAGACCTGCGGCTGCGGGCACTCGTTCCGCACCAAAGACGAGGCCGGCGAGCCCGATCCTTGCGAGGAGTCCACCTCGCAGGCGACCTCACACTAGCGGAGGCCCGTGATGACCCAGGCACAGGTTGCAGACCAGAACCAGGACATGCGGGCGCGTGTCGAGCGGGTGCTCGATGGGATCCGTCCGGCCGTGCAGGGCGACGGCGGCGACATCGAGCTCGTCGACGTCACCAACGGCATCGTGCAGATCCGGCTCGCGGGCGCCTGTGTCGGATGCATGCACTCGATGATGACGCTGCAGGCCGGCATAGAGCGCATGTTGAAACAGGAGATCCCGGAAATTCGTGTGGTGGAGGCGGTGCCCTTCTAGACCGCCAGACCGTTCGATCGCCGGGGCCCCATGATTCATGCGGGGCCCTTTTTGGTCGAGCCGGTGCGCTGAATGCGCTGCGGCTGTGCCGCGAGGACCGTGAGCATGGCGGAATCCTGGACGCGGATTCTCAAGAAGATCGACGACTGGCGATGGGAGATTCC
>JBOGSE010000653.1:0-2946 GCA_050694895.1 bacterium
CATCCCCGGCGCTTGGGGGCCCTGTTTCCCAGGGCGCTCCTGCGCACCCTGTTTCCCGGGCCGGCTCGACTCCTGGATCCCAGGCTGGGCTGGGCAACGTCCACCCGATGGGGTTTGCCGTGGCGCGGCAGCATGAGAATGCCATGGACCCCATGACCTTCCTCACCCACTTTGACTATGGCAAGGTCAGCCGGCTGCCTGACGGCCAAACACTCCGGGAGTATCGGCTCGTCGCCTACCCCAAGGAGGTCGAGGTGGCGAAGGGTGTTGTCTTCCCGGCCTGGACCTTCAACGGTACCGTGCCTGGTCCCACCCTGCGCTGCATCGAGGGGGACAGGGTGCGGATCGTCTTCAATAACGGCGACAAGCACCATCACACCATCCATCTCCATGGCATCCACCCGGCGAACATGGACGGGGTGTTCGAACAGATTCCCCCAAACGGCAGCTATACCTACGACTTCATAGCGGAGCCCTTCGGCCTCTTCCCCTACCATTGCCACACCATGCCGGTCACCAAACACGTCATGAAGGGGCTGTACGGCACGCTCATCATCGATCCTCCGGGCGGTCGACCGCCGGCGAAGGAGATGGTCATGGTGATGAACGGGTTCGACCCGGACTTCGATGAGGAGAACGAGTTCTACACCATTAATGGCATCGCCAGTTACTATCTTGAGCACCCCATCAGGATCAGGGTCGGCGAGCTGGTGCGTATCTACCTCACGAACCTGACGGAGTTCGACCAGATCAACTCCTTCCACCTCCACGGCAACGTCTTCAAGCTCTACCGCAGCGGCACGCGCCTCGACCTCTACGAGATTACGGACACGGTGATCCTCGGCCAGGGCGAACGGGCAATCCTGGAGTTCACCTACAAGTACCCTGGGCGTTACGTTTTCCACGCGCATATCAACGAGTTTGCTGAACGCGGTTGGATCAGCGCCTTCGACGTCATGCCGGCATAGCTGGAGGGGGAGGACCACAGATGTCTCAAACGGTGGAAGTCCGGGAGAGCCGCCGGCAGGGCAGGCTCACCGGCATTGTGGTCGTGGTGCTGCCCCTGTTGGTGCTGGCGGCCATCGTCGCTCTGGTGCTTGTGCGAGGGCCGGGGGCGATCCTCACGACCCCGGTGCCCGTGGAGCGTCTCGATTTCGAGCGGGTGGCCTTCCGCCCGAAGGAGATCGTGGTCACGGTGCGCAACAGCGGGCCGCAGGCCGCGACCATCGCCCAGATCATTGTGAACGGCGCCCTGTGGAACTTCACGGCCGCCCCCAACCAGGAGGTACCCCGGCTGAAGCGCGCCACGCTTGTGATCCCCTTCGACTGGGTGGAAGGCGAGCCGTACACCATCGAGCTGGTCACCGGCGCCCTGTTCAAGTTCAAACATGAGGTCGCTGCAGCCCTCCTGACCCCCGGCCCAACGCGGGAGGCGTTCTGGGGGTTTGCGCTGCTGGGAATCTATGTCGGCGTGATCCCGGTTTCTCTGGGACTGGCGTGGTACCCGGCGCTCAGGCGGCTGAGCCGGCGCGGATGGGGGGCGCTGCTCGGCTTCACCGCCGGCCTCCTCGTCTTTCTGGGAGTGGACGCCTTGAAGGAGGCGCTGGAGGTGGCGGAGCGTATCCCAAGCGTCTTCCAGGGCGTGGCGCTGATCACGATCGGGTTCCTGGGCAGCTTCCTTGGGCTGGTCGCAGTCATGCAGCGCTTCCTCAGGCCTGGCATCACCAAGGGCCCCCTGCATGCCCGCCTCGTGCTGGCGTATCTAATTGCGCTCGGCATCGGCCTCCACAACCTGGGCGAGGGACTGGCCATCGGCGCGGCCTATGTCCTGGGGGAGATCTCCCTGGGCACGCTCCTCGTCGTGGGCTTTATGATCCACAACATTACGGAGGGACCGGCCATCATCGCCCCTGTGGCGCGCGGGGGAGAACTGGCGGGCTGGACCCTGCTGAAGCATCTTCTGCTCCTGGGACTGGTGGGTGGCGGCCCCACGATCCTCGGTGGCTGGCTCGGCGGCCTCGTGTACTCGGGTCCGCTGGCGGTGCTCTTCCTGGCCATCGGCGCCGGGGCCATCTTCCAGGTGGTCTACGAGGTCGTGAAGTTCGCGACGCGGGAGGCGGAGGGCGGCCTGGGTCAGCCGCTGACCTTCGCCGGGTTCCTCGCGGGACTGGTGCTGATGTACGTGACGGGACTCCTGGTCGCGGCCTGAAAGCCGCCCCTCATCGGGTCATCTTCAGGTCTCATCTCCCCACGACCTTGCCGCCCAGGCAGTCAGGCCAACGAGGGTTCCGGCGAGAGCCAGCCCACTGCGATTCATTGTGGCCCACAATTGTAGGCTGAACGCGCGCGCCCTATGGTCAAAGGCGCCGTGAGCACTGTGGTCACCCGCCACCGGCTGCCAGAGGTTGTAAGGCCGATTTGGATCTTCAGGCTCATCGGTCTGTTGGCCTTCATACGCTGTCCGCGCAAGATAGTGATCCAGCAGGCCGGGAATCACCTTGTTGGCGTAAATGGCCCTGGCTGCGGAGAAACCGACGAACACTTCACGTCGGCTTTGATGAGCCGCCCAATAGATCGCATCGGCGGCGACCTCAGGTTGATAAATCGGCGGGACCGGTTGGGCCCTGTATCGGAGGCGGCTCTTCACCCAACCAAACTGCGGCGTATTCAGGGCGGGCAGTTGCACCATGGTCAAACGCACCTTGCTGCCATCGTGGATCAGTTCGGAGCGAAGTGAATCCGTGAATCCACGGACCGCATGTTTGGCTGCGCAATACGCCGCCTGCAACGGGATACTGCGGTAGGCCAGCGCTGAGCCCACCTGAAGGATGGACCCCTGATTACGCGGCAGCATCCGCTTCAAAGCTGCCAGGGTCCCATGCACGACGCCGAGATAGGTGACCTCTGTCACGCGCCGGAACTCTTCCGGCGGCGTCTCCCTCACAG
>JBOGSE010000654.1:0-1803 GCA_050694895.1 bacterium
CCGATCCCGAAGCCCGGAATCCGCTTCCGCCAGACCAGTTGCTGTGCATCGTCTGGTGTCCGCCACGCGACATGGTGCACGGTCCCCGCGGCGATCTGCCCCAGCGGCAGTCCCGCGCGGCACACCATGTCCACGAGTGTGCCGGGTGCGCCGGCGACCGCCGCGACCTGTGCATCTGCGCCCGCGGCAAATCGAAACCGGTCGCCATCCTGATGGCGCAGGCGAAAGCCCATGGAAGCAAGCAGCGACGTTGTCGGCTCGCACGCACCGCCGCTGCGCTCCAGCAGTGTAACGCTGTGAAATCCGCGAACGGCACGCGCCGGTGGAACCGGACCATCAGGCCACCCAGTCCGCGGATCGTTCTCGGCGGCGACCAACTCCAGCGGGAGTCCATCCGGATCTGAAAAGGCGAGCACCGGCTCCTCAAACCGCGTCACCGGTCCCGCCACCACAACGTTGTGGCTGGCGAGCCGGTCCTGCCAGTACGTGACACCGTCCTTCGGGATAGAGAACGCTGTGACGCCCACCTGTCCTGTCCCGACCTGTCCGCGCGGCGCCCCGGGCCACGGAAAGAAGGTCATGATCGTCCCTGGGCTGCCCGCCCGGTCGCCATAGTACAGATGGTAGGTGCCGGGATCGTCGAAGTTTACCGTGCGCTTGATCAGACGAAGCCCCAGCACGCCCACATAAAAGTCAACGTTTATCTGCGGGTCGCTGGCGATCGCCGTCACGTGATGAATGCCGCTGAGCTGCTCGCCCATTGAAGCCTCGCACCTTCGGTACCCAGGATACCGCACCTGGCTTCTGCACGTCAGGCCGGCCGGTATGTGAAGGGGGCCGGTTGGCGGCACGAGAACACGTCACGCATGGCCACGACCGCATACCCACCGATCTTTGATGGGCACAACGACACGATCCTGAGCATGCTCAAGACAGGCCGCTCGTTTTTCGGTCGGTCCGAGAGCGGGCATATCGACCTTCCCCGCGCGCGCGAAGGCGGCCTCGGCGGCGGATTCTTCGCTATCTACATCAGCGACCCTGTGGTGGCGACAGCGTCAGGAGCGGGCGGTCCTTCCCCGGATGCCGTGATGAAATTGTACCTTGATGAGAGCACCTGGCCCGAGCCGATGTCACTCGACTACGCTCAATCGGCCGCGCTGAGTCTTATGGGACGGCTGCTGCAGGTGGCGCAGGCCTCAGACGGCGCGGCGCGGATCGTGCGCACAGCCGCCGAACTGCAGCGCTCCCTTGACAGCGGCGTCTTTGCGATGCTCCTGCATTTCGAAGGCGCCGAGCCGCTCGATCCAGACGGCTTCGCGCTCGAGACGTTCTACGCGGCCGGCCTGCGCTCGGTCGGTCTCACCCACAGCAGGCGCAACCGCTTCTCGAAGGGCGTGCCGTTCAAGTTCCCCCACTCGCCCGATACCGGGGACGGCCTGACCGACGCGGGCAAAACCCTCGTGAAGCAGCTCAACCGCCGCAAGGTCATGATCGACCTGGCCCACATCAACGAGCGCGGCTTCTGGGACGTGGCGGCGATCACCGACGCGCCGCTCGTCTCCACGCATTCGAACGCCTGGGCGCTGTCCAACTCGCCCCGGAACCTGACCGACCGCCAGCTCGACGCGGTGCGCGACAGTCGCGGCGTGGTCGGACTGAACTTCCATGTTGGCTTCCTCCGGCAGGATGGCGGCAGGACGCCGGACACGCCGATCGCACGGATGGTCGAACACATCGACTACATGGTCGCGCGGATGGGAATCGACTCCGTCGCGCTGGGCTCGGACTTCGACGGCGCCGTCA
>JBOGSE010000655.1:0-5638 GCA_050694895.1 bacterium
CCCGCCTTGAACATGTCCACGAAGTCGCCGCGCAGGACGTCGAAGCCCCACCCGGCTTTCTGCTCCTTGAGCTGCTCGACAATGATCGAGCCTTCCTTGCCGGCGTTCACGGCGAGCTGCCGCGCCGGTTCGGTCAGAGCCTTCTTTACGATTGAGGCGCCGATCTTCTCGTCGCCTTCCAGCTTGAGACCGTCGATGGCCTTGCCGGCGACCACGAGCGCGGCACCGCCCCCGGAGACGATCCCCTCTTCGACCGCCGAGCGGGTGGCGCGCAGGGCATCTTCGGTGCGCGTCTTGCGGTATTTCAGCTCGGCCTCACTCGGCGCGCCGACCTTGACCACGGCGACGCCACCGGCGAGCTTGCCCAGGCGTTCCTGCAGCTTCTCGCGGTCGTAGTCGGAGTCGGTCTCCTCGATCTGCTTGCGCAATTGCTGCACGCGCTTCTCGATATCGACCTTCTTGCCGGCACCCTTGACGATGATTGTCTCTTCCTTGCGAATCTTCACCTGACCGGCGCGCCCGAGATGGCTCATGTCGGTGTTCTCGAGCTTCAGGCCCACCTCGTCGCTGATGACCTGACCGCCGGTGAGGATCGCGATATCTTCGAGGATGGCTTTGCGCCGCTCACCGAATGCCGGCGCTTTGACCGCGACCGCCTGCAGTGTGCCGCGGAGCTTGTTCACCACGAGCGTCGCCAGCGCTTCGCCCTCGACGTCTTCGGCGACCAGCACGAGCGGGCGCCCCAGCTGCACGACCCGTTCCAATACCGGCAGCAGGTCCTTGACCGCGCTGATCTTCTTGTCAGTCAGCAGCAGGATGGCGTCCTCGAGCACCGCTTCCATCTTCTCGGCATCGGTGATGAAGTATGGGGAGATGTAGCCCTTGTCGAACATCATCCCCTCGACGACCTCGACGGTCGTCTCAATGCCCTTCGACTCCTCGACGGTGATGACACCGTCTTTGCCGACCTTGTCCATCGCGTCGGCGATGATCTTGCCGATGGCGGGATCGTTGGCGGAGATGCTGGCGACCTGCTCGATCGCCTCCTTGGTCTCCACCGGCTTGGCGGCCGACTGGATGCCGCCGACGACCGCGGCGACCGCCTTCTCGACGCCGCGCTTCAGAGCCATCGGGTTGGCCCCGGCCGAGACCATCTTCAGGCCGCCATGCATGATCTCCTGGGCCAGGATCGTCGCCGTGGTCGTTCCGTCTCCGGCCACCTCTTCGGTTTTGGTCGCGACCTCGCGGACCAGCTGCGCGCCGGCGTTCTCGAACGGATCCTCCAGCTCGACTTCTTTGGCGACCGTCACGCCGTCGTGCGTGATCGTGGGGGAGCCGAACTTCTTCTCAAGAACGACATTGCGGCCCTTGGGGCCGAGCGTGATCTTGACGGCCGCGGCGAGTTTGTCGACCCCCCGCGCCATCATGCGTCGGGCGTCTTCATCGTAGGCGAGAATCTTCGGCATCGGCGGTTCTCCTAGGCCCGGGCCTTTGCCGGCGTCTTCTCGATGATCATCAGTAGGTCACTTGCTCTGAGGATCAACAGTTCGCCGTCATCCGTCTTGAACTCGGTACCGCCATACCGCGCGTACAGCACGCGGTCACCTACCTTGACGTCGAGCGGGATGCGCTTCGACGCAGTCTTGTCCCACTCGCCCGGACCGACAGCCAGGACCTCGCCCTGCTGCGGCTTCTCTTTCGCGGTGTCGGGAAGTACGATACCGCCCTTGGTGCGCTCTTCTTCCTCTAGGGGCTTGACGACCACGCGGTCGCCCAATGGCTTATGCTTCATCTCGTCCGTCCCTCCCTGCAGTGTGTGATCGGGGATTTAGCACTCTCGCGGGGAGAGTGCTAGCCATCCCCATCTTATGCGGGCGCGCGGGGGCGATCAAGCCCCCAGAGGGAGAATTTTGCCCTCCTCCCTACAGCGGCAGGTCGGCGGCCACTCCCAGCGCCCAGGAATCCCGCTGTCCGCGTTGGAGCCTGGAGGCGCCCGCGGCGGCGATCATCGCGGCATTGTCGGTACAGAGCTCAGGTGGCGGAATGAGGACCGGTATCCCAAGGTCGCGGGACTCTGCCAGGAGGCGCGCGCGTAGGACCGAGTTGGCGGCCACACCCCCCGCCAGCAGGACCGCGTCCGGCCGGTGCTCGCGCGCCGCACGGACGAGTTTGCCCACCAGCGCCTCAGCCACGACCCGCTGCAGCGACGCCGCGAGGTT
Source organism: bacterium (assembly GCA_050694895.1). GTDB lineage: Bacteria > Sysuimicrobiota > Sysuimicrobiia > Sysuimicrobiales > Humicultoraceae > JBQTJP01. The sequence continues at coordinate 2,220 of JBOGSE010000655.1, forward strand.
GGCCAGGAACTCCTGGCTGGGTGCGGGCCGCGCGGCCAGGACCCGCAATGTCGCCGTCTTGATCCCGCTGAAGCTAAAGTCGAGCCCGCCGTCTCCAAACGGCACCGGCAGCGGGACGGCGGTGGGGTCGCCGGTCTGGCCGAGGCGATCCAGAGCCGGTCCGCCCGGGTAGCCCAACCCCATGGCCCTGGCGACCTTGTCGAAGGCCTCGCCGGCCGCATCGTCGCGGGTGCGCCCGAGCATCGCGTAGCGGTGATGGGCCTCAATGAGCACCAGGTCGGTGTGCGCACCCGAGACGATCAGCGCGAGCGCAGGCAACGGCAGCGGACCGGCCGCGATGACGTTGGCAAACAGATGCCCTTCGAGGTGGTTGACGCCGATAAGAGGCAGATCGTGAACAAAGGCCAGCGTCTTCGCCGCGGCAACGCCCACGGCGAGCGCGCCGACCAGGCCCGGCCCGCGGGTGACCGCGACACCGTGGAGGCTTTCCCAGTCAAGACCGGCCTGGCTCAGGGCCAGATGGATGACGGGCAGGAGGCGCTCGAGGTGGCGGCGGGAGGCGAGCTCGGGGACAACGCCGCCATACCGTTGATGGAGCGCAGCCTGCGAGGCGACGATATTGCTCATGATGCGGCGGCCATCGGCCACAATGGCCGCCGCGGTCTCATCGCAGGACGTCTCGATGCCGAGGACGCGCATGAGGGGGCGCGCCGGCTATCCTCCCAGGTCGCGTCGCACAGCGTCCAGGCGGGCCTGGGATTCCGGATCCCGGAGGTTGCCGCTCCACATCACCAGCGCATCCTCACCGTTGTCACTGTAGTACCGCTTACGCAGCGCCACATCGCGGAACCCGAACTTGTGGTAGAGGGCGAGCGCGACGGCATTCGAGGGCCGGACCTCAAGGGTCATCCATCGAGCGCCGCGGGCCAGCGCGCGGTCGATCAAGCCCAACAGCAGGCGCTCGCCGACGCGCTGCCCGCGCCGGACCTGATCCACGGCAATGGTGGTGACATGGGCTTCGTCGAAGATGACCCACATCCCAGCAAAACCGGCAATGCGTTCCTCGTCATCCCGGGCCACGATATAACAGGCGGCCTGGTTCTCCTCGATCTCCGCACGGTAGGCATCTTTCGGCCATGGAATGGCGAAGGCGTCTTGTTCGATCTCACGCACGCGCGCGAGGTCATCGAGGGTCATCGGTGCGACACGGACACGAGTGATCTGCTTCACGGCTGCTCAAACCAAAATTTCTCGATCGTCCGCGGGCCTCCTGCCCGCGCACCGAGGGTCATGGATATGGACCAAACTCCCTGGCCTCCGGTTCGCGGGCATAGCGCGGGACCAGCCGGAGAGGATCATCGCGATCTCCCCGGAGCAGTCGTGCCCGACCCAGGGTCCCACCGACGGATGCACGGGGCCACCAGCGCTCGCGCGCGGCCGGGGTGGCCTGCGGCGCCAGCGCATCCGTGATCACGGCCTGATAGCGCTCGAGCGCGTCTCCGACCACGATGATCTGCTCGGTGAGCGCGGGGAGCCGGGCGCGGATCTCGGATGGTGCGACCAGCAGGTCCGGCGTCAGGCGCTCCGGCAAGGCGGCAGGCGCCGGGGGACCGCAGCGAAACAGCGCGGCAGCCACCTCCCCGCGACGGGCGTCGATCGCGGCGAGCACCAGAGCCCTTGAGGATTCGGCCGGATCCCGTGCGCCCGCGGCAATCACCTCCAGGGTCGAGACGCCGATGACCGGACGGCCCCCGGTCATCGCCCATGTCGACGCGGTCACCGCGCCCACCCGCAAGCCCATAAAACCACCAGGACCGATCGAGGCCACCAGAGCATCGATATCCCCGGCCGCCAGGCCGGCATCAGCAAGGACCGCCGCGATCGCGCCCATGAGCCACTCGAGGTGCCCGCCGCTAACAGACGCAGATTGCTCGGCGAGAATTCCCTGGGGCCCTAAAACTGCGACGCTGGCGCGCGGCGTCGCAGTCTCGATCGCGAGCACGCGCACGACGCTACTTCACCAGGGCGGGGGCCAGCCGATCGCGCATCGACGCCGGAATGGTCAGGGTGAACACGCGCGTCTGGTCCTCCCGCGCGACGGCGCAGGCGACAAGCAGGTGATCGGCCGGGAAGATCCACGGGGCACGGTCGGCCCATTCCACGACCGCAATCCCACTCCCGCCGATGAGATCCTCCAGGCCGAGGTCGTCAATGTCTTCGCGGCGCTCAAGGCGGTACAGATCGATGTGATAGATGCGGATCGGGCCGTCGTACTCCCGGATGAGCACAAACGACGGGCTGGCGATGTATCCGGTGGCACGCGCGCCCAGCGCGATGCCGCGGGCCAGAACGGTCTTGCCCGAGCCGAGCGGGCCGACCAGCGCGACGACATCGCCCGCCCGCAGCCGGGCGCCCAGGCGCGACCCGAACGCTTCCGTGGCCTCGGGAGAATGCGTGGTGACGACCGTGGGCTCGGGAGCGACGGGCAACCCGGAGGCGCGGGACCGCTACGTCGAAGGGCGCGGCTCGGGCTTCACACGCAGGCGCAGTCCGTCGAGCGCCACCACCCGCACCGTCTGGCCGTCATCGATCGGTCCGTCCACGGCGACCGCCGTCCACATTTCGCCCTGGACGTGGACCACGCCCTCGGGATCAAGGCGTGATCGCGCAATGCCGACCGCTCCCTTCAGCCGCTCGCCGCCTGCGCGCGGGACACCCTTCTGCGCGCGGATCCCGGCTCCGACCGCGAACAGGAAGAAACCCCCCAGGACGGCGGCGACGCCAATGATCAGCCGCAGCGAGATCTGCAGCACCGGAGCCTGGCGCTCGGTGAGCAGAATCGCCCCAAAGATAAACGCGATGACCCCGCCGACGGTGAGCACGCCGTGGCCGGGAACCTTGATGTCGGCGATGAACAGAAGGATGGCGAACGCGATGAGCATCAGCCCGGCGGCGTTCACCTGAAGAATGGCGAACGACGCCAGCCCCAGGATGAGCGCGATCCCGCCGACCACGCCGGGCAGGATCGCCCCTGGATTGTACAGCTCAACCATGATGCCCAGGATGCCCACGTTCATCAGGATGAACCCAATGTTCGGATCCGAGAGCAGCGCGAGGAATCGCTCGGTGAGATCCATTCCGAGGTCGACGACGCGCGCGCCGGCGGTACGCAGCACGACCGGGCCGCGATCTGTCTCCACGGTGCGGCCGTTCAGCTTGCGGGTCAGATCGCCGGTATCCTCGGCGATCAGGTTGACCACGTTGAGCTTCAGGGCCTCTTCCTCGGTGATCGAGACGGCGTCGCGCACCGCCTTCTCGCCCCAGTCGGGGTTGCGGCCGCGCCGCCGCGCCATGGCGCGGATGTTGGCGACGGCATCGTTGGTCACTTTGTTCATGAGTGTCCGATCCTGCTCGCTCTG
>JBOGSE010000656.1:0-6670 GCA_050694895.1 bacterium
GGCTGCAGACCACAACGCTCTACGTGACGCACGACCAGGTCGAGGCGATGACGATGGGCGATCGCATCGTCGTCATGCGCGACGGATTGGTCCAGCAGGTCGACAGCCCGCTCAACCTCTACGAGAAGCCGGCCAACCTGTTCGTCGCCGGGTTCATCGGCTCGCCGGCGATGAACTTCATCGAGGCGACGATCGCGCGGCGCGATGGCCAGATGGTGGTGGACGCCGACTCGTTCAAGATGGACATCCCGGCCGATATCGCCGCGCTTGCCAAGGACTGGTCTGGCCGGAAGGTCATTTTCGGTATCCGCCCGGAGGACATTCAGGATCGGGCCTTTGCCCGCGACCTGAACCCCGCCTGGGCGCTGCGGGCCATGGTCGATGTGCACGAGCCGCTGGGCTCGGACGTCATCCTCTATTTGAGCACCGGGCCGCATTCGATCGTGGCGCGGGTTGACGCGCACAGCGACGCGAAGATGGGCCAGCAGGCGGACGTCGTGTTCAATATGCGCAAGATGCACCTGTTCGATCCAGAGACCCATCAGGTGATCATCTAGTCGCGCGGAGGGCCTTGGCCGACCGCACCGTCATCGACGAGATCTTCATCGCGGGAGGAGACAGGGGTTGTCTCCTCCTTCATGGTTTCACGGGTTCGCCGCTGGAGATGGTGCCCATGGCCGAATCTCTCGCCCGCGACGGTCTGACCGTGCATGTCGCGCGCCTGGCCGGCCACGGCACGTCCCCCGAGGATCTGGCGCGGACGTCCTGGGAAGAGTGGATTGACTCGGCCCATCAGGCCCTGCGGGCGCTGCAGGCGCGCTGCCGGATGGTTGCCGTCGGCGGGTTGTCGATGGGCGGCGCGATCGCGCTGCATCTGGCCGCCACCGCCTCTCCCGACGCGGTGATCGCCATGGCCACGCCGGTGCGGCTGCGGCCGCTGTTCCACCGCCTGGCGCGCGTGGCCCAACCCGTCATGCCGTACGCGCCGGTGATGCGACGCATGGGTCCCCGCTCCCCCGATGTGCTCCCGTACCGGGCGTCGTACCCGCGCATTCCGCTGGGCGCGATGGATGAGCTCTCGAGGCTGTTTGACCGAACGCGCGAGCTCTTGCCGGCCGTTCGCGCCCCGCTGCTCGTCGCGCAGGGCCGGTGGGACTGGGCGATTCCCTCGGAGAGCGCTCACGTCATCTACACGCGCGTGGCCTCTGCGGTCCGGCGGCTGCTCTGGCTGCCTCATTCCGGCCACCTGGTGACACTGGATCGCGATCGCGGGCATCTGTTCGCAGAGGTGCGTCGTTTCCTGGCAGCCGGTCTCCCGGCGGCCTAGCCGTCATGGATAACGAGCGCCGCATCGAGCAGAGCAAGGTCACGATCCGGTGGGTGGTGGCGGCTGTGCTCTTCGCGGGCGCGGCCTACCTGCGCCGCGGCGGCAGCATCGAGACGTCCTGGGCCGTCATCGTCGGCCTGGCGGTCGGCGTGGCGCTGCTCAACCTGGGCTTCTCGGCGGTGCTGCGCGGCGGTGCCCCGCGCTGGCTGCGATACGTCACGACCGGCAGCGACATTGCGCTGACGTCGCTGCTCGTCGCCTACAGCGGCGGGAGCGGCAGTCCGTTCTATTACGTGTATTTCATCGTCCTGGTGAGCAACAGCATCCGGTACGGCATCGGAATGGCGCTGTTCGTCGCCTTGCTCTTCAACGTTGGCTACGTCGTGGTGCTCGTGGCGCGCCCGGTCCCCGGCGATCTGACCCTCGAGGGCGTGAAGATCCTGGCCTTCTGGGGCGTCGCCCTCTATGCCGGCTATCTGGCCACGCGGTTTCAGCGGCAGGCGCGAATTTTACAGAGCTATGAGGAGACGATCGCGGGTCTGCGCGCCCGCGTCGGTGAGGGCGAGCCGTCGGCGAGCGCGCGGGAGGGACGCTAGTGGCCGCGAGGCAGCTGCGGTCGCGGACCGTCGGCTGGGGTTTGCTGGTCGCCACGGGGTTGGTGGCGGCATTGATCCTGGTTACCTGGAAAGCGTCGAGCCCACTGCTCTTCCTGCTCTACCCGGTGATGATCCTGGGTGTCCTGGCGCTGCTCGCGATGGCGGTGCTGTGGGCGCTGCGTCATTTCTGATTCCATGCAACAGTATCTGCTCAGGCGCCTCCTGATCACGGTTCCGATCCTCTTGGGGATCACCGTGATGTGCTACCTCATCCTGTCGCTGACGCCGGGCGATGCGGTCATCATGCTCATCAGCCCGACCATGACCACAGCCGACATCGAGATCAAACGCAAGGCCCTGGGTCTGGACCAGCCGGCCTACGTACGGTACGTGAAATGGCTCAACGAGCTGGCCCATGGTAACCTGGGTTACTCGTTCAGCAGCGGGGCGCCTGTGACAAAGCGCATCGGCGAACGGATTCTCCCGACCCTGACGCTCACGGGCACCGCGCTGATGATCTCGTACCTGTTTGCCATTCCCATCGGCGTGCTGGCGGCCGCCAGGCGCTACTCGTGGGTGGACTACACCGCGACGTTCTTTGCTTTTGTGGGCATCAGCCTGCCCACGTTCTTTCTCGGCCTGGCTGGCATCTACATCTTTGCGCTACGCTTCCGTTGGCTCCCGGTCGGCGGGACGATGACCCTCGGCGGCACCGGCGGGTTGTTCGATTCACTGCACCATCTCGTACTGCCGGCCGTGGTACTGGCGGGGGCAGGCGGCGGGGTGCTCGTGCGTCATGTCCGGTCGAGCATGCTGGAAGTGCTCGGTCAGGACTACGTGCGCACGGCCAGGGCCAAGGGGCTTGCCGAGCTCCTCGTGCTGCGTCGCCACGCGCTGCGGAATGCGCTGATCCCGGTGGTCACGCTGGCAGGCCTGCAGATTCCCGCGCTGCTCGCCGGCGCCGTAATCACCGAGCAGGTCTTCGAGTGGCCCGGTATGGGGCGCCTGACCATCGAGGCGATCAACCAGCGGGATTACCCTGTGCTGATGGGCATTACGCTTATCGCCGCGGTGCTGGTGGCGGCGGGCAATCTGCTGGCGGACATCGCCTACTCGATTGTCGATCCGAGGATCCGCTATGAATGAAACGCCGCTGCGGCGGGCGAGCGCGGAGCCTGGCCTCACCGGCGGCCGTGAGCCGCGAGCCGACACTTTTTGGAGCCTCGTCTTCCGCCGGTTTCTGCGTCACCGTGTGGCCGTTGCCGGCCTGGTGATCCTGGCGGCGATCTGCGGCATGGCGGTACTCGCGGACGTCCTTGCGCCCGGCAGTCCAACGGCCATCGATGCCGCGGCGTTCCAGGCGACCCCATCGGCGGTTCACATCCTGGGAACCGACAGCGTGGGCCGCGACGTGCTCAGCCGGCTGATCTACGCGGCGCGCGTCTCGCTCACCGTCGGATTGCTGGCCGTGGCCATGTACGTCGTGATCGGCATCGCCGTGGGGGCGGCCGCCGGGTATTACGGCGGCACGCTGGACCTGCTGTTGAGCCGCGTCATGGACGTCATGCTCTCGTTTCCCCCGCTCATCATCATCCTGTTCGCGGTGAGCGTCTTTGGGAAGCCGAGCCTCTGGAACGTGATCATCGTGCTTGGCCTGCTGGGATGGCCGCCGGTGGCGCGCCTGGTCCGCGGGCAGGTGCTGTCGCTGCGCCAGCAGGAATTCGTGCACGCGGCGTCGGCGCTGGGCGCATCGGATTTCCGCGTGGTCGTCCGTCACCTGCTCCCCAACGCCCTGGCCCCGGTGCTGGTCGCCGCCACCTTCGGGGCCGCCAACGCCATTCTCGTCGAAGCCGCGCTGTCGTTCCTGGGCATGGGGGTGCAGCCGCCGACGCCGTCGTGGGGCAACATGCTGACCGATGCCCAATCGCTCACGGTGCTCGAGCGCATGCCCTGGCTGTGGGTGCCGCCGGGGTTCATGATCCTGATCTCGGTCCTGGTGATCAACTTCGTCGGCGACGGGCTACGGGACGCGTTGGACCCCAGCCTGAAACTGTGAAGGAGGAACAGCGGCGAGGCCGGAACATTCACCGCGTCGCCGCACGAACGTCAGATCGCGACTCTGAAGGAGGAGGAGAGCAATGAGGATACGCCTGCGGACGGTGGCCGTGCTCGCACTCGCCGCCGCGCTGATATTACCGGCCACGGTCTTGGGTCAGCAGCGATCCAGCCTGGTCGTGGTCGCGGGTATGTGGAGCCCGCCGAACAACTTCAGCCCCATCAACTCGGACAGTGCGTACGGCTACTACGCCATCAGGTTCATGTTCCAGACGCTGCTCGACGCGCGGCTGGACGGCAACACGTTGAAGTTCTCACCGGCCCTGGCGAGCAAGTGGGAGGCCAGCGCGGACAACAAGACCTTTTCGTTTACGATCCACCCCAGGGCAGCCTGGCACGATGGCAGGCCCGTGACCGCCGAAGACGTCCAGTTCACGATCATGACGGTCAGCGATCCAAAGACAGAGACCAACCGCGGAAACGCGATCGCCGCCATCGCGGGACTCGATGCGAAGGGCAAGCGCGCGGCCGGGGCGCAGATCGGCTTTCGCATCGTCGGGCCGAAGCAGTTCGAAGTGAAGACGGAAACGCCGGTCGACCCTCTCGGGTTCTTCGAGAAGTTCGGGAACGGTCTGTTCATCCTTCCAAAACACATCCTGGGTAGTGTCGCGCCGGAGCAACTGGCCCGGCATCCTTTCTTCCAGGATCCGAAGGTCGGCAACGGACCGTACAAGTTCGTCCAGTACAAGACCGACCAGTACGTGGAGCTGTTGGTCAACGAGAACTTCCACCTGGGTGCCCCCAACCTCCGCCGGTTGTTCATCCGCGTTATTCTGCCGACGATCATGCTGGCGCAGCTCGAGCGCGGCGACCTAGACGTCACCGCCGGGGCCGGAATCGGCACGGTTCTCGGCGATGACTGGGAGCGTGTAAAGGCGATGGGTCACGTGCGGGCGGTGTCAGTCCCAACGCCCGGCTATCAGTTCATGGCCTTCAACTTCCAGCGGCCCTACCTTCAGGACAAGCGCGTGCGGCGCGCGATCGCACACGCCACCAATCGCCAGCTCATGGTGAACCAGCTCCTGCGGGGCGAAGGCGAGCTGGCGGAGGGTCCAATCTGGCCCAGTAATCCCTATTTCAATAGGAACGTGAAGCCATGGCCGTACGACACCGCCCGCGCACGAGCCTTGCTCCAGGAGGCTGGGTGGGACTTCAACCGCACGGTGGTTATCCGCGTCCCGACCGGCAACATCATCCGCGAGCGTTCAGCCGATATCATTCGGGAGAATCTCGTCGCCGTCGGCATGAAGGCGGAGATTCAGAGGTCAGACTTCCCCACTCACCTGGCGGCGATGTACGGGGCCAACTACGACATTGGACTGGTGGGATGGTCCGGGGGCGTCGATCCGGACGTGACGTCGCAGTTTCGCACCGGAGCGACGTACACCAGGCTGATCCACCTGTCGAACCCCCAGATCGACCAGCTCCTGGACGAGGGTCTGGCGACTGCCGACACGGCGAAGCGACGGACGATCTACAATCGTTTTCAGGAAGTGTTCGCGGACGAACTCCCATACGTGGTCCTGTACTATCAGAAGGGGCTGACCGCCATCACCAAGCGCATGACCAACGTGGTCTATAGCGTTCCCGGCTTCTACGACTTCGAGACACACGCCTGGGCCGCGGCACCGCAGTAACGCATCAGTGAATCTTTAATCGAGGGAGGTGGCGGCGCACGCCGTCACCTCCCTCGAACCGCTTCGCGTCCATCCGAAAGGATCAACCCTCATGCCGAAAACCACGGTCACAGACAAGCTCGCCGACCATCTCGAGGCGCACTTCGACGAGCACCTCGAGCGCGTGCGTACCTATGTGCGCCAGCCGAGCATCAGCGGCGAGGGCCAGGGCATGGAAGAGATGGCCCGGCTGGTGCGCGACAGCATTCGCGACGTCGGCGGGACCGCGGAGATTGTCGCAACGCCCGGATGGCCGGTCGTCTACGGTGCGCTCGACGCGGACCGCCCAAAGACCCTCTTGCTCTACGGGATGTACGACGTGCAGCCGGTGGGGGGCGAGGAGTGGATGGCCCCGCCGTTCGAGGGCCAAGTGGTAGATCTCCCCGAGTTTGGCCCGAGCATGGTGGCCCGCGGAGTCTACAATACCAAAGGCCCGCTGGCCGGTTTGTTCAACGTGCTGGACAGCATTCGGGCCGTCGAGGGCCGGCCGCCCGTCAACATCAAGTTTGTGGTCGAAGGTGAAGAAGAACTCGGCAGCCGGAATCTCCCGGGCTTCATCACGGCCTATGCGGACCGCCTGAGTGCCGACGCAACGTACTTTCCCTTCTACTGCCAGGACCGCAACGGGAAACCGATGCTCTGGCTGGGGGTCAAGGGCATCCAGTATTTCGAGGTCACCTGCCGTGGCGGCACCTGGGGCGGCCCGCGTACGCGGGGGGTGCACGGCAGCAACGCGGTATGGGTGGGCAACCCGGCCTGGCGCCTCAACCACGCCTTGGCCACCATGACGGACCAGAGCGAGCGGATCCTGATCGAGGGCTTCTACAACGACGTCGCCGCGCCCAGCGCCGAGGACGAAGCGCTGCTCGTCGAGTTGGCCAAGACCTTCGAGCCCGCCAACGAATTATGGAAATGGGATGCGGAGCGCTTCAAATATGATGCGCAGGGCATCGACC
>JBOGSE010000657.1:0-4456 GCA_050694895.1 bacterium
TGTTGCCCACATACCAATTCTTCAAGGTCATGCTATCGCCTTGGCTTGCGTTCAGCACCAGGTCGTTGCCGGCCTTGGCCAGGGTCAGGTCGGCGTAGCGAATGCCGTGGCCCAGGCTGACAGTGTCTCTGCCGTTGCCGCTATTGCTCAGGATGTCGGCGCCGTCGCCGCGGTTGAAGGCATAGAGGTTGCGGCCGTTGCCGGCATCGATCCAGTCGTTGCCCTGGCCGGCGGCAATCCAGTCGTCGCCGTTGCCGGTGCCGATGAGGTCGTCGCCTGCCCCCGCATCGGCCAGATCGGCTTCGTTGCCGGTGTCGATGCGGTCCGCGCCGGCACCGGCCTGGATGATGTCGCGGCCGTTGTCTGTGTAGATGAGGTCGTTGCCTGCACCGGCCATCACGGTGTCATCGTTGTTGCCAGCGTAGAAGGTGTTGTTGCCCAACATGTCAACCAGCATGTCCTTGCCGTTGTCGCCATCCAGCAAATCGTCACCGGCCTCGCCGTGCAGTTCGTCGTCGCCATTACCGCCGTAGAGCTTGTCGTTGCCTGAACCGGCGTACAGGATGTCGTTGCCGTTACCTCCGTCCAGATAGTCATTGCCGGCGTTGCCAAACAGCAAGTCATCACCATTGCCAGCATAGAGGAATTCGTTCCCCGAGCCACCGTTGAGGACATCGTTGCCATTGGTCCCGTTAATCCTGCCGCCGCCCAGGCTTCCCTGGTCTGCAATCGCCAGCATAAAGTCGTCAGAGGCTACTGCGCCGGCGCCGTCCGTCGCGCTGATTCGCAGCCGGTAGTCGCCGCCGTTCGAGGAACCCGGAGTGCCGCTGAAACTACGGGTAACAGCATTAAAGCCAAGCCAAGACGGCAAGGCCTGAAGTTGGCCGCTCTCGTCCACCAACCAAGCGCTGTAGGTCAACGTGTAGCCTTGGTCCCGATCGGTGAACACACTGTTCGGCAGTGTAAAGCTGAACAACTGGTTCTCCCGACCGCTTTGATCGGCTACAGGGCTCACCACAATCGGTGCGTCGTTGCTGCCAACGACTTTGATGGTGAGAGTGGCACTGGCTTCGGCCAAGCCGTCGGTCGTGACGTAGACAAACTGCTCCTGAAGCGCCTGTCCCCGGCCGAGCTGCTGGATGCCCGGCACGCTGTTGTCCAGAGTGTAGGTGTAAGAGCCGTCCACCGCCAGAACCAGGTTGCCGTACAGACCTGCGTAGGTGCCAGCGTTGGCAACGGACAGGCTGTCACCAGCATCGACATCGCTGTCGTTGGCCAGCACGTTACCTGACACAGTGGTGGCACTGTCCTCGGTGACTTCGGCCGTATCGGCCCCGGCGACCGGCCCATCGTTGCTGCCGTGCACGGTTACTGTCAACTCACTGGCCGCACTCAGGGGCTGAGCATCGTCATCTGTCGCGGTGTAGGAGAACACCTCGGTGACCGCTGCATCGCGTCCCAACGCCTGTACCAACGGGTTGGCATGGTCAAGCGTGTAAGTGTAGGAACCGTCACCGGACAGGGTGAGCGTTCCGTAATGGCCGACGAACACGCCAGCATTCGACACGCTGAGCACCGTGCCCTGGTCCACATCGCTATCGTTGGCAAGTACGTTGCCCGATGCAGCCAGGCCATCGTCCTCCCGAACGGAGGCTGTGTCGGCATTGGCCTGAGGTCCATCGTTGCTGCCCACGATGGCGATGGTCAGCTGGGTTTCGACAGCTGCCAGCCCGTCGCTGACCATGTAGGTGAAACTCTCGCTGACCTGTTGGCCGCCACGCAGTCCTTGGACATTCGCAGCCGCGTTGTCCAGGGTATAAGCGTAGCTGCCATCAGCGGCCAGGTCCAAGCTACCGTAAGTACCCTGACGCAACCCCGCAGCCACCACCGTGAGCACATCACCAAGGTCGGTATCGGTGTCGTTGGCCAGCACATTGCCGATCGAGGCGTCGCCGTCCTCCGCGGTCGCGCCTGCGTCCGCCTGCACCTGCGGTCCATCGTTGGTGCCCTGAATCGCTATATTCAGGGTCGCGCTGGCGGTCTTGGGATTGGTGCTGTCGTCCGTGATGGCGTAGCTGAACTGCTCGGTTAGCGTAGCACCATGGCTCAAGGCCTGGACGGCCGCCAAGGTGTTGTCCAACTGATAGGTATAGCTGCCATCGGCATCCAGGGTCAGTTGCCCGTAGGTTCCGGCATAGGTGCCGGGATTCGTGACCGACAGGGCTTGACCGGCATCCGGGTCGCTGTCGTTGCCCAGTACGTTGCCGCTGGCCGCAGGCCCGTCCTCAAGCACCGTCGCCGCATCGTCCTGGGCCACGGGTACCTGGTTGCTGAACAGCGCCTCGATCGTGGCGCCTTCGATGATCGTGTCGCCGACCACGATCTGCTCGATCCGGCCCGCGCCGAACCAGTCGGTCAAAACCAAGGCGTCATCGGAATTGGCGATAGCGACCACAAGGTTATCTCCATCGCGGCTGAACCGGATGTCGGCGGCGGCGACATTCCCTTGGACGAGCACCCGATCCAGGGCGCCTGCCGCATCGATCACGGTGTCACGACCGCCCCCGAGTTGGAGCACATAGGTGTCGTTGCCGCTGCCACCTTGCAGTTGATCATTGTCGGCGCCACCGTCCAGCAGGTCGTCTCCGTCCCCGCCTTCCAGAACGTCGACACCGGCACCGCCAAACAGCTGGTCGTTTCCTTCCTGCCCCCGGATGGTGTCGTTCCCGGCATCCCCAAACACCTGATCGTCGCCCACGCAGCCATCGACGAGATCGTTCCCATCGCCGCCATGGACGATGTCGTTGCCGCCCTCACCCCAGAGGTTGTCGTTGCCCCCATTGCCGAGCAGCACGTCATTGCCTTCATCGGCATAGACGGTCTCCGCTACGTCCCATAGGTGAACCGTTTCGCTACCTGTTGTCAGTGCCGTGGGGAAGCGGGTTACGAGCTGCTCAGGTGTGAGGGCTGAGCCATCCGCGCACCGGATTTCGTCGATGGTGTTAGAGCCACCAGCTTCATAGAAGCCGCGGATCGTGATCGCGGCGCCAGCGCCGTAGATGATGGACACATCGTTGCCGTCACGCGCCAGACCCAGCACGTCTTCGGCAAGGATGCCGTGCAGCTGCACGATATCGGTTGCCGCGGCGTTGTCTATCTCGCGGTTGTCGATGACCACCGAGGAGAAGGAGCCCGTGATTTCATAGGTATCGCTGCCTTCCCCGCCACGCAAGACATCTTCCCCGCCCGTGCTGCGCAGTAAGTCATTGCATGCACCGCCCAGCAAGGTATTGACACCATCACCTGCATCGAGCCGGTCGTCCCCGGCGCCGCCCGAAAGCTGGTCATCACCTTCACCACCCAGCAAGATGTCGTTGCCGGCACCGGCATCGATCACGTCATTGCCGGCACGTCCGTCAATCTGCTGGTCGCCGGCGCCGAACACCGCGGTATCGCCGAAGTCCGACAGCTGGATCGGGAATCCGAGTTCGATTTCGCTCGCAGTCATCCGGGTCCCGTCAGCGAACTGGACCTGATCGACCCGGTTGCCGCTGAACCAGCCGGTAACGGTGACAGAGTCGGACTCCGCATAGTGAATCGTCAGATCGTTGCCCTCGCGCTGGACGAAACGCACGTCCGCGCGATTGATGTCAAGGAACTCAATCGTGTCGGTGGTGGTCGCGGCATCCGTGGCTGCGTTGTCTATCATGTCGCGGCCATCGCCTGACTGAAGAACATAGGTGTCGGAGCCCGTCCCGCCGGTCAGGGTATCGTTGTCCAGGCCACCCACGAGGCGATCATTGCCCGCCCCTGCAATGATGATGTCGTTGCCGGCACCGCCGCGCAGCGTATCGTTGGTGGAAGCGCCCTGGATTTTGTCCGGGCCAGCGCCGCCCAACAGATTGAGAGAGCCGTCTGGATTGAGGGCCTGGACGTGGGCAAGGATATCGGCACGATTCCAGACCGTTCCGTCGGCGAATTTGACCGACTCCACGGCGCCGGTGGAGCCAGCGGCCGTCGAATAGAAAGAGGCAATCGTGACGGTTTCCGGTCCGTTGCTCAAAGCCAGAGTGATGTCCTCGCCATTACGATACGCCACGATGTCGGAGGGGGCGATGCCGGCTTCGAATTCGACTATGTCATTGCCGCCGCCAACGGCCGATTCGACGATCCGATCTTGGCCCGAGCCACGGCGAATCACATAGGTGTCGTCGCCTAAATCACCAATCAGGACATCTTCGCCTTCTGCACCGTCCAGACGATCACTCGAGGCCAAGCCGTACAAAGTGTCGTTGTCCTGGCCGCCCGTGAAGAGCATTTGTCGAAGTACCGCATCGCTGAGCGTGGTGCCGTCGGCAAACTCGATGCGGGCCACCCCGTAGGTGTGGTTGACGTTGTTGTAGCCGAAGAAGCCTTCCACCGTCACCTGGTCGCTGGTGTCCCTGATGCCGATGAT
>JBOGSE010000658.1:0-1033 GCA_050694895.1 bacterium
TGGATGTCGTCGAGGATCACCGGCTTCCGATCCAGAATCGCGCGTCCGCCGGGGAAACGGCGGGTCAGCGGAAGCGGCAGACCCACGAGCCCCTTCATCTGGGCGCCAGCATGCGCGGCGTTGTAGAAGCGATCGCCCTCCAGTCGCTCGATCACGGCGTCGCTCGCTGCACAGAGGCGTACTGCGCTCGTCGCGATGGCGTCCAGCACTGGCTGTAGCTCGGTTGGAGACTGGGCGATGATTCGCAGCACGTCGGCGGTAGCCGTCTGGCGGTCGAGCGCAGTCGTGAGCTCGCGGTTGCGCGCTTCGAGCTCCTGGAACAGCCTGACGTTCTCGATCGCGATGACGGCCTGGTCGGCGAAAGTCGTGACCAGCTCGATCTGCCTGTCCGTAAAGGGCCGGACTTCATTCCTCCAGATCGTAATCACTCCAACCAGCACGCCCTCTCGGAGCATGGGCACGGCAAGAGCCGACCGGAAACCTGCCAACTTATGGGCGAGACCAAGGAGTTGTGGATCGGCCAGAATGTCGGGGATGTGGACTACCTGTCGCGCGAGCGCGGCCCGCCCGGCGGGGGTCTCTCGCCCGATGCGAAGTGGGGTTTGCTCCATGCGCTCCTTGAACGCGCGAGGAACATTGTGCGCGGTCGCCAAGCGCAACACCTCGCCATCGAACCTGAGGATGGCGCCTCTCTCGGCACCACACAGCCTGGTCGCGTTTTCGATCAGCGTGTCGAGGACGGGTTGAAGATCGAATGTGGAACGGCTGATCACTTTGAGGACTTCGCTGGTGGCAGTCTGCTGCTCCAGCGCTTCGGTGAGGTCGCGGTTCCGCACCTGTAACTCCTGGAACAGCCGGGCGTTCTCGATCGCGATGACCGCTTGATCCGCGAACGTCTTGAGGAGCTCGATCTGCTTATCCGTAAAAGGACGAACCTCCATTCGGCGGATCACGATCGCCCCAATGGGACTCCCTTCGCGAAGCAAGGGCGTGGCGAGCGTGGTCCTGTGTCGGGTACGTTCCTGAATGGCTC
>JBOGSE010000659.1:0-7165 GCA_050694895.1 bacterium
CCCAGCGCCGTCCCTGGCTGCCCGCACTTCCCGCATAACCAGCTGACCAGTCACCCCGGATCTACGTACCTGGTTGCTCTCATCAATGATCAGTTGGCAAAGGACGAGCACGAACGCTACTTCGGCAACCGCTCCCCAACTCAGATGATCGAGCGCATCTATTGGTCAGTCAGTCTCACTACGATCTCCCGCGTCCTGGACGTCGTGCGCACCACGCTTGTGGAACTGGTAGCCGAGATGCGCGCAGGGACGCCCGCAGGACAACGCGACCCGTCCCAGGAGGCGGCCGAACATGCCGCGCAGGTTGCGATCTACGGAAACCGAAACCAGGTCGTCGTTAACCAGATGTCCTCGGTCGAGGCGGGGGGCAACATCACTGTCGGGTTCTCACCAACATTGGAACCGGAAACGCGGCAACGTAAAGTCATGTGGTGGATCGTCGGTATAGCCACGATCGTCGCTGCCGGCGCTGCTGTTTGGGTTCTTTTCATCTAGGACCTGACTTCAAGCGTTCGTGGTCACTGGGGACGGTGGACCATGAGCAGTTCGCCAATGCTGGCCACAGTCGCCGACGTGCAAGCGCGTACCGATGTCGAGTTGACCCCAGCCCAACAAGCTCGCGCCGCGGTCCTCATCGCAGATGCGACCGCGCTTGCCCGTTCCGGTGTCATCCCGTTTCCCGAGCCGCCACCAGACACGGCAGTGGGTGTCATCTGCACGGCGGTGCTGCGGGCGCTGGCCACCCCGCCGGACGGCAACGCGTCCGAGACGGTCGGCGGCTACACCCGCACCGCCGCCCACGCCGGGGGCGGGCTCTACCTGACCGAAGACGAACTCAATCTGCTGCGCCCGCCGCCGTCGAGCGCGGGCGGCGCATTCTCGATCTGGACCGCCTGACCGAGCGGGGTGGTGGGCGTGCAGCTTCCCCACCGCCTGGTCGTGGTCAACCCGGTCGAGATCGTGGACGAGTACAACAACCCGGTCCCGGGCCTGCACTACGGCTCCGGCGCGTCGCTGCGCACCGTGTACGCCCACGTCCAGCCGATCGCCTCATCCGAGAGTGCGGACCCGGGCCGGACCCCGGTCGTCACCCGCTGGCGGGTGTTCGCGACTGAGCCCATCGGGCCACAGGAGCGGGTCGAGTGGCGCGGCATGGTGTTCGAGGTCGACGGCGAACCTCTGGAATGGACTCCGCGGTTCGGACACACCCACTTCGAGATCACCCTGCGCCGGATCGAGGGGTGATGTGCGATGGCCGCACTCGACGGGTTCGAGATCGACCCGGCCGGGGTCGCCGAGATCCTGCACTCCCCCGAACTAGCCGCCGCCGTGCGCGAGCTGGCCGAACAGGTCGGCGCTGCCGCCCGCGCACAAGACCACCACGTCACCAGCGGGGAACCGGTGCCGGTCGAGGTGTTCGACGACCCCAACCGCGACCGCACCGCCGCGACCGTGGCCGTGCGCCACCCCGCCGGCCTCGGCATGGAAGCCCACCACGGCCTGCTCAAACGCGCCGCCGAATCGGTCGGCCTGGACGTCGAAGGACTCCACGAGTGACCGCCGCCGTCCCCGTGCCGGTCGACGTGCTGGAGCTGGTGATCCGCGAGCTGCGCCCGCTGCTCGCCGCCCGACCCGAACCGGTCGCGGCCGGAGTCAAGGTGTCCACGGTCGTCTCCACCGGGGCGGGCGCCAACCACGCGAGCGGGCCGCCGTCGCTACCGTGGCTGCTGCTCGCCGAGGACGGCCACACCTGGTCCTGGCCCGCCGTGCAGCGCGCCGTCATCCGCATCACCACCTGGCACACCAGCCCACATGCTGCGAAAGCGTTGTGCGCCTTGGCGGTCGGCCTGCTCTGCGTGCCGCGCCCGCCCGGCTCCCTACTCGCTATCGAACCGGTCGCCGCCCCGGCGGCCGGGCTCGACCCCTACACCGACGCGCCCCTGGCGACCGCCGCCGTGGCCGTCCACGCCCGCACCCCAACTCGAACCTGACCTGGAGGTCATGTCGTGACGATCAACTCCGCGCTCGTGCGCGTCCCCGGCACCGGGGAACTGTCCCTCGCCCCACCGGGAACCGCTGAACCGCCCGACGCGGTCACCCCGCTGGCCGCCGCGTGGCGCGGGCTCGGGTTGTCCACACCGGACGGTGTGACGCTGGCGCGGAAGGTGGAGAAGGAAGGCACCGAGCACTGGCAGCAGCTCACCCCGGCGCGCTACATCTACAAGTCCCAGGAACTCACGGTGAAGTCGGTGTTCCAGGAGACCAAGGCCGACGTGCTCTCCGCCTACTTCGGCGGACTCACCTTCACCGAGGTCGCCCCGGCCGGGTCGAAAAAGTACCGCGCCGAAATCTCCACGATCCCCAAGGGCGACGTCCGGGCACTGTGTGTCGACTGGACCGACCGGATCAGTGACACCGAGGTCTACCACCACCGCCTCTTCGTCCCCCGCGCCGAAGTGTCCGAAACGGACGAGGCTCAGTGGTCCCGCACGCAGGAAGCCCGCTGGGGCATGACCTTCGCCGCCCTCGCCCCCGTCGGGGGCTCAACCATCCTCGCCGTCTGGCTCACCGACGACCCGGCCGTCATCGCCGCCGCGGGCGGCGCGGGAGCACTCGCCACAGCAACCACCAAGGGAGAATGATCATGAGTTCCAGGCAGCGCGCCGAAGCCACCGGCAAGGCCAAGACCACCCCGGCCGACGCCGGGCCGTCCGTCACCTGGCGGGGCAGCACGTTCCACCTGCCGCGCCCGCAGGACACCCCGCTGGAAGCGCTGGAGGCCGAAGAGGACGGCAAGCACTTGCGCGCCCTACGACTCATCCTGGGCGAGCTCCAGTACGCGACGTTCCGGTCCCTGGCCGCGACGGCCGGGGACGTTGAGGACTTCTCCGCTGTCGTCATGGCGGAGCTGGGGCCGGGAAACCCCTGACCGTCGCCCGCCTCTTGGCGGACGACACCACCGCCGACGCCCTGGAAGCCGACCTACTGCGCGCCGGGGTCGACCTGCTCGACCTCTACCGCGGCCGACTCACCTTCCGGCGGGTATGCGTGCTGGTCGCGCACCTGCCCGCCGAGGCCGCCCTATGGCGCGCGCTGCGCCCCGACGAACCGCTGACCCGCTCGGAGCTGCTGCTGGCCACGGTGGAACGACGGGTGACCGTGCTGTGGGCGACCGTCTCGGCCGCGCTCGGCCACCCGGTGCCCGACGGACATCTGGCCGGTCCGCTCGACGCCTTTCCGGCCCGTGCGACCACGACAGCGCGGACTGAGCCGGAGGTGGGCTCGTTGAGGGAGATCGCGGCGTGGATGCGCTCGTAGGGAACGGTCCCTCAAGGCGCTGGGGGTCCGCCGAGGAGCCGTTCAACGGTGACGTCGCTCCCAGCGCGGTGGGTGTTTCATCGGGTCGCATTTGTGGTCCAAGATTCGACCTGCCGAAGCGGCGACCTGATGCTGCGATGCTGCGAATTCGCAGGTAGACCCTATTTCGTACCGTTCGTACCGTTCGGGTATCGTGGTTGACGAAAGCGATTTTGGACCACAAATTTTTGTGGCCAGGGCGGCGGTCAAGCCCGAGGTGTTCCCGCACCTCGTGGCGGACCTGACCGCCGCCTCGATAGGACGGCTACCTGCTGTTATGCACCAATGCGTAGCAGCAGGTACCCCTGTGCTAGCGCCACCCCGAGGGCACCCCGAGGGTCGCCAGGAACCTGATGGTTCGGTGCCACTCGGCGCAGCAGTGGTGCGTTTCTCCTTTCATCTCACCTCCTTCTGTCGATCATCACTGGCCACCGTACCGGTACGAGTTTCGTGTCCTCGAAAGTGACTGGTCAGCTGGTTATGCGGGAAGTGCGGGCAGCCAGGGACGGCGCTGGGCCAGCATGGTCAGCGCGTCGATGAAGCGGACGCCGTGTTTGATGGCGGTCGCCAGGTAGCTGCGGATTGCGGTGAAGTCCCGGGCACCGGCCAGGGTCCGCATACTGCCGGAGACTTTCTGGCGGATTTTGACCATCCGGACTTCGCGTTCGGCGGCGTTGTTGTCCCAGGGAATCGTGAAGCCCTCGTCGAGGAAACGCAGGTAGTCGGCTTGACGGTCACGCAGTCTGCGGGCCAGCGCGCGGTGCTTGGCGCCGCGTTTCCCACCGCCTGCGATCTGGGCGCCCAGGACGGTTGCCGAGCGAAGACGCCCGATCAGCGTGTCTCGCGCATCTGCCTCCAGCACGGTGCGTCCGGCGGCCATCGCCTCAGCGACCAGGGCCTTGAGGTCCAGCAGCGCGTCGTGCGCCTGGCGAGCCCAGTTCCACTCACCCTGCGGAGCCTGGTCGAACACCGCGACCAACTCACGTTGAACGTGGGCATTGCACAACGCGTGAGTCGCGGCGGGGTAGGTGTCGTAGGGCGCCCACGCGTCATGCACCGCGACTCCGGTGAAGTTCGGCAGCACCCCGGCGTGCTCGATCCCCTTCACTCCTCGGCGAGGATGCACGGTCAACAAGCTGAACCCGGTCGTCGAGGCCGAATGCACCCAGTGCAGGCTGGCCGCGACCCGCAGCCCGGTCTCATCGAAATGGGCCACCTCCGCAGCGGTGATCCCGGCGGCAATCCGGTCCAGCACACCGGAAGCGCGCACATCACCGGCCATCCGCCGGGTCAGCGACGCGACAGTGCCCGCCGACAGCGGGGTCCCGAACAGTTCCGCGAGCGCGTCGGCGGTCCGCGCCTTGGACAGAAACTGCCCCGCATACAGGTAAGTGCAAATCGCGGCCACGTTCGGCCCATACGAAGCCGGCGCATTGACTCCTTCAGGGGCCGCACCCGTGCTCGTGGCGCCACAGCCGCGGCACCGGCGGGAGATCATCTGGTGTTCCACGACCTCCACCGTGATCTTCGGAATGTCGAAGACCTGCCGAGCATCCACCTCAACCTCAACGGCGTTCCCGCCCAGACCGATCCCGCAACCCCCACACCGCTTCGGCTCATGCCGTAGCACCCGATCCGGCCGCGCCACCCGCATCAACGTGCGGCCCTCATGACCAGGCTGCCCACCCGGCTTACGCCCCGACTTGCCCCGCAACGACTTCGGCGCGGGCTTGACGAACGGCGAATCCGACGAAGGAGGCTGCGACGAATTCTTCGAGTTCCGCTTCAGTTGCGCTTCCAGATCCGCGATCCGCTCCAACGCCGTGTCCAGAGCGCCCCGCAACTGCTTCACCAACAACGCCAACTCCTCATACGAGGGCTGCGATTCGTCGGGCACCACACCATGATCCACCCGGCGAGCCCAAAGATCAACTCACCACGCCAAGACGACCAGCTGACCAGTCACGATCCGGGTAGCCCCAAGTTGATTGTGTGCTTGGAGTCGTCCCGCGCGGATCGCAGCATGTCCAGGATTTCGGCGATCGGCTGTCGGAAGGTGATATCCGTGGTCACATCGTCACGGGCGAACTCCGGGATCATGGTCACTGGGAGCGTCTGCCCTCGCACTATGCCGCCATAGTTTGCCCCGTCGAGCAGGATCGGCGCAGCCGCTTCTCTATAAGTGGGCACCCGGTCGTCAGGGCCGTATCCCTTGAGTTCCAGCGTCGCCCAGCGCCGAAGCGTCTCGCTGCCCGTGACCCCGCCCAGCGCGATGCACTTGCGCAGCAGAGTCGGCAGGTCAGCCCCGGGCTGGAGCGCGCCGGACTCGATCTCGGACAGCAACTTGTCGCTTCGCGTTCTCGCCACACACCAAGGATGCCGCCCCCGCTATCGAAACGAGAGCACCACCCCTACTTGACCGGGTGTGTCGTGTCGAAAGAAGCCCATCGCTCTCCGAGCAGCCAGATTGCAGGTCACGTCTCTTCCTTGGGCGGTCGGCCCCCGGCCGCGCGCACGCCCAGCTCGGCCGGGAGCCCGCGCAGGGCCTCGATCTGGGCCTTGTCGGTGACGTCGACCTCGCCGTCGTGGAAGGTGACGTCGAGGTCGTGGACGACGAGCTGCTTGTAGACGGTGCTGACGAATTTCATGATCGCTCCTCTCAGCTCGTGGTGAGTCCGGTGATCTTGCCGTGGGCGATCTCCGGCCCGTACTCCAGACCGATCTCGCCGTAGATCTGGGCGCGGTCGGTGGCACCGGTCTTGGCGAGTGGTTCGGAGAACAGGAAGCCCTTGCCGGGGGTTTCGAGCAGGACCGGGGCGCACTGGTCGAGGGAGACGACCTGGACGGTGTCGGTGGGCATGTGCCGGTTGAGCATCACCGACAGCCGCCCGAAGTCGGTCTCGATCACGGTGACGGACACGCCGCCGACGTTGCGGGTTTCCTCGCGGTAGTTCTTCTTCGTGACGAACTCGTCGGTGAGCTTGCGCCGCTGCCAGGCGTTGCACATCACCGCGGCGGTCTCGGAGACCTGGATGCCGCCGTTCTCCCACACCTTCTGGAGCAGGTCGAGGACCATCTTCTCCGTGAGCGCGGCGGGGGTGGCGTTGGTGATGACGTTGGTGACGGTGGCGGCGATGATGCCTCGGGTCTTGCGGGCGGTGCTGTTGGTCGAGGGTTCCTGGAAGGTGCCGGTAACGAAGCTGGCTTCGACGTCGCGGGCGATCTGGACCAGGGCGATGCGGGTCTGCCAGTCCATCTCATTGTCGACAGCGTTGGTTCCGCCGAGCGCCGCGGCGTTGGGGTGCGCCGATCCGGTGGAGGCGAACATGTTCTGCGCGGCCTGGCGGGTGTAGGTGACGCCCACGGTCTCCTGGTGGATCTCCAGGACGTTGCGGTCCTGGCCACGGACGCGGGTCTCGGCGGCGGGGGCGTCGGCGCCCTCGGTGCGCTGCCGGTTGGGGTCCGGTGGGCGCAGGTCGTAGACCGACCAGGTGTGCACGATCCCGTTGGCGCGCTTGCCGCCGGTCAGTCCGCCGATCGCGGACAGGAACGGGGTGTCGGTCGGGGTCAGGGCGAACAGCTCGCCCACGAAGTTCGGGGCGTTGAAGGTGTTGGCGATGGCGGCCACACCGGGCATGAGGGATTCTCCTTACGTTGCAACGGGTACCGGCGTGATCCGGTCAGGGCTGTTTGCGCGCCATGTCGGTCAGGCGCTGGTTCTTCAGGGCGATCGCGGTGGCCCAGTCCCCGGAGGTCTCGGCGGCGGCGATCTGCGCGTCGCGCCCGGCCGGGCCGCCGGGGCGAGGCC
>JBOGSE010000660.1:0-5662 GCA_050694895.1 bacterium
CTCAACTCTGATTTCTTGCCAAGGACAGGCGGAGAGCCACGGAGGGTCGCCTCACCGTGGCTCCCGCACGACTCCGGTCACGCTCCTGCGAATGACAACTCCGCCACGCCAACCAGGGGAGCGCCGACCGCGATGCCGCCCCACATCTCCCATTCGAGCGCCTCGCCCAGCCCAGTGATCTCCCGCAGGAGGGTGAGGAAGTCACCCGCGACCGCGAAGTTCTCAACAGGATAGGCGACCTCACCGCCTTCGACCCACAGACCGAGCCCCTGCAACGAAAACTGTCCGGTGATCGCGCTGGCGCCGGCGTGCACTCCGCTGACTTCAGTGATGACGACGCCCCGCTCAGGCTTGATGCCGGACCCGGCCGGACGCGCGCGAACGTAGAGGTTAGACGGCGCGACAGTGAGGGTGTCGCGATAGCGGCGCGCGGCGTGCCCGGTGTTCTCGAGCCCAAGCGCGCGGGCGACCTCTGAGTTGGTCAGGTATGCGCGCAGCACGCCATCTTCGACGAGAGTCAGTTGCCGCGCCGGAGTGCCCTCGGCGTCGAAGGGACGCGAGCCCAATCCCCCGGGCAGCGCAGGATCGTCGATCACCGTGAGGATCGGTGCGGCGATCGCTTCTCCCAATCGCTTCGCGAGCCGGCTCTTGCCCTCCAGCACAGCTTTTCCGCTCCACATTGGTAAGAAAGCAGTCAGGAGGTGGACGAACGCCTTCGGTTCGAAGTGCGCGGGGTATCTGCCGGTTGCCAGCGGGCGCGCGCCCAGGAGGCGCCCGGTGCGCTCTGTGAACTCCAGCGCGGTTCGTCCGGGATCGAGCGTTGCCAGGTCCGTGACCCACTCTCTGTCCCAACCCTGCTTGCGGCTTGCGCTATCTTGCATCACGAAGAACGCGCTCAATGCCGCGGCGCCGCGCCGGTACGTGCCGTCCGCACCCTGGGTCGAGGCGACGCTGACGTCAACCACACGCTCCATGTAGTCGGCCAGCTCGACGTGCGTGACACGCTTGTCCTAGCGCAGAGTGCCTTCGAAGCCCGGCGCCGCCTGGATCTTGGCCTGCAGCGGCGCGTTGAGTTTGTCCCCGACGAGATCCCGTGGGCCGAGCGCCGAGCCGGTGGGTAAGAACGCATCGCCCTCCGGCTGCAGCGAGGCGTTCTCGATCGCCTCGTCGAGCATCCAGTCGAGGGCCTCTCGGGAAAGCTCCTCGGTATAGGCGTACCCCGTGCGCCCGTTGACGACCACGCGTACGCCCAGCCCGCCGCTGACGGCCTGCGTGAGCTGCTCCAGCCGTCCATGGCTGGCGCGCGCGATCAGCTCGCGTTCCCGCCGGCCGACAACCTCGGCAGCGACACTTCGGACGCGGGCGCGGTCGAGGACGTACCGCTTCGCCTCGTCGAGGGCCATCATGTCTCGCCTCCGACGACGAGCTCCGACACGAGCACGTGGGGCTGGCCGACCTCAACGGGAATGGAGCCCGAAAGGCTGCCACACATCCCGACACCCATCTCCAGATCGTCGGCCACCGCGACCACCCTTTTGATCGTATCCGGACCCTTGCCGACGAGCATCGCACCGCGTACCGCTTCGTCCACGCGGCCGTGGCGGATCAGGTAGGCTTCCTGGACACCGAAGTTGTACTCTCCGGACCCCGGCTTGACCTGACCCCCCCTGAACTCGCGTGCATACAGACCAAAGTCGATGCCCTCAAACAGTTTCGCCACCGGTGTCTGGCTTGGAGCGATGAAAGTGTTGCGCATGCGCGAGGTGGGGGCGAGCGTGTAATCCTGCCTGCGCCCCGACCCGGTGGGGCGGTACCCGGTGAGGCGCGCTCCCCAGCGATCGACCATGTAACTTTTCAAGATCCCGTTCTCGATGAGCACGGTTCGCTCGGTGCGCGCGCCTTCATCGTCGAATTCACTGCTCCCCCACCCATGGGGCGTGGTGCCGTCGTCGATGTAGGTCACCACGGGGCTGGCGACTTGCTGACCCAGCATGTCGGAGAGAACGGAACTCTTCTTTGCGACGGTTGTGGTCTCCAGCAGGTGCCCCAGTGCTTCGTGGAAGATTACGCCCCCAAACGCGTTGCCCAGGATGACCGGCATCGTCCCCGCCGGCGCAGCGCGGGCGCGCAGGTTGATCATCGCCTGCTGCCCGGCCTTGCGGCCGAGTGTCGTGGGAGGGTAGCGGTCGAGCAATTCAAGCCCCACACTCATTCCATGGGACGCCACGCCGGTCTGCAGTTGTCCATCGTCTTGCGCGATGGCGACCACGGACAGCCGCGTCCGAACGCGCCGGTCCTCCGCCCAGGTGCCCTCGGAGTTGGCGAGGAGCACGTCTTGCTCCCACTCGAGCAGTGACGGCTCGACCTCGCGAATCTCCGGCGCCACTCGCGTAGCGCTGTCGGCTTCGAGCAGCCGCTCGACGCGATACCGTTTTGGGTGCGCCTCGAAACGAATCTCGGGATCGTGCAGGGCCTGCGCCGCCACTTTGCGGAAGTCCAGACCTCCACAACCTCTCGCGTCTACGGTGCCCGCGCGCCCGCGGCCGGCGGTGAGGTGCGCCGTAAGCTCGCGCAGGCCGCTAGACGTCAGGTCATTCGTGTACCCGTACGCGACCTCATTGCCATAGAAGAGCCGGAGCCCGGCGCCGTACTCCAGGCCGCTTGTGGCTTCTTTGACCTCGCCGTTGAGCAGCCGCAGGGCCCGGCGTCTCCAGCGCTCCACGTACAGTTCCGCAAAGTCGGCACCCGCGGCCCGCGAGAGGGTGTCGCTGACCAGAGCCTCATTCAGCACGTCAATCTCCTTCGGGCTACCCCTCAGGCCTTGGCCTGACGCTCCTGATCTCGCTGCGCCTGCTCTTGAATAATCCGGTCGATGAGGGCCCGGTCGTAGACTCCGGCCGGCCGGGCCCGGCTGGGCAGAAACTGTTTGAACGGAAGGTACTCCCGCTTCGCTTCTTCGAAGAGGCGGCGCAGCTCTGCGACCGGATCGGGATGGTCGTCGACACGAATGTCGAGGTGGAGGTATTCTTCGGTCGTCGCCACCTTGAGGGCTGCGGACTGACGGCCGCGCTTGTCTCCGCCGGCCGCCTGTCCAGCCTCCAGCGCACGGAGCAGGCGTTCAGCGAACTCGATCCGCCGGTTCGCCTCGTATGCCTCAGCCATCATCATAATCGTGGGCTCGCCGACCAGCATGTTGCCGGCCACCGAGAACCCTGCCCGCGGGCTATGGCCTGCCCAGACCACCGTCTCCTTGCCGGTCCAGGCTGCCGCGCGGCCCTGACGATCCACGATGTGCAGCTGCCGGTGTTCGCGCCCCTCGTCGCTCGCGATGAGGATGTCGAGCACCTCCGGCGCCGAGGACCCCTCTGCCAGGTGGCGCAGGCCCCGGGGCCCGAAGGTGGGATTCACGAACGCCTGGGTAGCGACGGCCCCGACGCCGGCTTCGACGAACGGGCACAACGACCCGACACCGAAGAACTTCGTGCTGACGGCCACGCCGTAGGCGCCGGACTCCTCGTCTCGTGCCGCGATCGAAAAAGTCATCGCTGCCCCCCCGAACTCAGAGTCGCAATCGTGGGTCCAGCGCATCCCGGAGGCCGTCCCCGATGACGTTGAGGGCCAGGACGGTGACGAAGATGGCCAGACCCGGAAACACGGTGAGCCAGGGCGCACGTTCGATCCATTCACGGCCTGACGCGAGCATCGAGCCCCACGATGGTGTCGGTGGCTGGGTGCCCAGGCCCAGAAACGACAGGGCCGCTTCCGCCAGAATGGCGAACGCCAGGGAGAGAGAGACCTGGACGATCACGGTGTCGATCGTCCCCGGAAGAACGTGCCGCCGGATGATCCGAAGATCAGAGGCGCCCATGGCGCGGGCCGCTTCGACATATTCCTGGGCTTTCACGTGCAGGGTGCTTCCCCGGACGACGCGGGCGAAGATCGGAATATAGACAATGCCGATGGCGATCATGACATTCGCGGTGGATGGTCCCAGGATTGCCATGATGGCGATCGCGAGCAGGATCGCCGGGAAGGCCAGCACGATGTCCATCACGCGCATGATGACGCTATCGACCTTGCTGCCTGTGTAGCCAGCGGTCACACCCAGGGCCACGCCGACGCCGACCGCGATCCCCACGGCGATGGCGCCGACTTCCAGGGAGATGCGGCTGCCGTGGATGATGCGCGACAGGACGTCTCTGCCAAAGTCATCCGTCCCGAGGGGATGCTGCCAGGAGGGCGCGCGCAGTCGCTCCGGCATCTTGATCTGAATCGGCGAGTACGGCGCAACAAGGTCGGCGAAGACTGCCGAAAACCCCAGCAGGCTCACCACGACGAGCCCGGCGACCGCCAGGCGGTGCCGCCGCAGCGCGCGCCAGAGCGCCCCCAGCCCCGTAGCCGGACGATACGTCCGCAGCCCCGATTGGACCGGGTGTGATTCGCCGGCGGCAAGCTCGCGCGCTATGCGTCACCCCCGTAGCGAATCCGGGGGTCCAGCCAGGTGTACGCTACGTCTACCAGCAGGTTCGAGAGGGCGAAGACCGCGGCGATCACCAGCACCACGCCCTGCACGACCGGATAGTCCCGCTGAGACACGGCGATCAGGACCAACCACCCGACCCCGGGATACGCGAAGACCTGCTCGATGATCACCGCCCCGCCCATCAGAAACCCAAATTGCAACCCCAGCACGGTGACCGTCGGAATCAGGGCATTCTTCAGCGCATGGCGGTAGACCACGACCCGCTCGCTCAACCCCTTCGCCCGGCCGGTACGGATGAACTCCTGGGCGAGCACCTCCACCATCGATGATCGCGTGAAGCGGGCCAGGCTCCCCGAGAGAAAGAGTCCCAGGGACAGCGCAGGCAGGAAGACGTGTTTCAGATGCTCCCAGCCCCCTCTCGCGATGGGGACATATCCTGACGCAGGAAGCCACCTGAGATAGAGCGAGAAGAGCAGGATGAGCAGGATCCCGAACCAGAAGGAGGGCATGCTCACCCCAAAGAGCGCAAACGACGTGATCGAATAGTCCAGCCCGCTGTAGCGCCGGCTGGCTGACAGGATGCCGGCGGGAATGCCGATTGCCGCGGCCAGCAGCATGGCGATGAGCGTCAGCTCCAGGGTGACCGGAAACCGCGTGGTGATCAGCTCCGCGACGGGTTTGCGGCTGATGTACGAGACGCCGAGATTCCCACCGAGCAGGTCCCGCAGCCAGATCCCATACTGCACGGCCCAGGGTTGGTCCAATCCCATCGCCCGCCGCACGCGCGCCAGCTCCTCGGGGGTCGCCTGGATACCCAGCAGCGTCGCCGCGGGATCGCCCGGGGTGAGTTTGAGCATGAGGAAGACAACGACGGAGATCCCGAACAGGACCAGGACCATATGAAAAACGCGGCCGAGGATGTAGCGGCTCACTGCGTGATCGTGTGGGAGGGGGCCGGAACCCCCGGCCCCCCCTTCTCACGACTGGCGGGCGATGCCGTCACCGCGCAAGCCAGACCCGCCGAAAGTCCATGTCGTATCGACCGGTCATGACGTAATCCCGCATGTCAGCCGTGGCCGCTACCACGGACTCGCGGTAGATGATGTGGGTCATCGGGGCGTCGGCGACCAGCTTCTCCTGAATCTGGTGGTAGATCGTCTGCCGCTCCCGCTGCGACGT
>JBOGSE010000661.1:0-1993 GCA_050694895.1 bacterium
GCGCTGCTGGCAGCCAATGTCGCCCTGCTCCCGGTCAGCTATTCGATCAGTCACTCGACCGCCACCCGCAAGGCGCTGGAAGGCGGCACCCGGGTGCTTTCTCTTCCGGGCGCCACCCCTGACCAGCTGGTGCGCGGCGGCGCAGAAGCGGACTTTGAGGCACAGGCACCGGTCGTGCGGCGGGTCGCCGAACGCTTGAGCACCGCCTCCACGGCGCACCTGACGACGCCCGCCGGTGCCAACTGCACGTTTGATCTCCGCGGCCGCAAGGGGAACGCACACGACTGCATTCTCGACCGCCCCGGAAAGTTCTCGGCGTTTCCCAACATCGAAGCCAACATCTCGCCGGTAGACGGCACCGCCGAAGGCGTCATCGTCTTCGATGGGAGCATCCCCAACCTGCGATTGGGCGGCCTCCTGCGCGACCCGGTCATCTGCACCGTGAGCAAGGGGAACATCGCGAAGGTCGAGGGCGGCTACGAAGCCGCCATGATCCGGCAGGTCTGGGCTGGCATGGGCGACGCCGCAGTATACAACATCGCGCAACTGGCGATCGGCCTTAACCCCGCGATCCTGATGCTCACGGGCGTGTGGGCGCAGGATCACGGCGCCTTCGGCACGGTTCACATCGGTATCGGGACGAGCGCAAACCTCGGTGGGACCACCAAAGCGGCCGCACACTTCGACGGTATGATGAACCGCCCAACATTGAAACTGGACGGTCAGGCGCTGCTTGTCGACGGGGAGTTGAGGTCCTGAAGACGGCCGCTATTTCCCGGGATCTCCGATGGTCGCCGGAAGGGTCTGGCCGCGTTCGGTGCCCTCGCGCCGCCCCGGCAGGTCGGCGACGAGTCCCCCCGGGGCCAGCGCAGTGAAAGCCAGGCCAAGCCCTGCCGCGAAAAACGCGATCACGAACATACCCTGAACCCCGCTCGCCAGGCCGTTCCGCAGCACTCCTTCGACCGCCGCCGTGGACGTCCGCTCCAGCGGCGTGATCAAGCTGCCCAGCGACACAGTCTCAGGGCGGATGCCCGCTGCGGTCAGGGTGTCTGCCAGGCGCGCGGCCAGCACCGCACCCATGACGCTTACGCCGAGTGTCCCGCCAATCGTGCGGGTGAATTGCAGCATCGACGTCGCAGTCCCCAGGACGGCCCGTCGCACCGAAGTCTGAACCGAGATGACGAAGGCTGGGATCGTCGCGCCCATCCCAACTCCCATCAGGACGAGCGCCGCGACAATGGAGAGTTGTGAGGCACCGGTGCCAAGACGCGACATGAGAAACGCCCCCAGGGTCAGCAGGCTCATGCCGATGAGGGCAAGCGTGCGGAAGCTGAAACGCAGCAGCAGCCGGCTGCACACAATGCTCGCGGCCACCCATCCCAACGACATCGGCGTGAGCGTTGCTCCCGCCGCGGTCGCACTGGTACCCAGCACCGCCTGCACAAACAACGGGACGAACGCGATACTGCCGAACATCGCCCACCCGGCCAGGAATCCATTGCCGCATGCCGCCGCGAAGAGCCGGTCGCGGAAGAGACCCAGGGGAAGCACCGGGTCGGCCGCGCGCCGCTCGACCACCGCGAGGGCCGCAAAAAGACCGAGGGCCAGTGCCACCATCGGCCAGCCGCCTCCGGTCCGGAGGTCGAATACTCCCAACAGGAGAGCGATGACACCGCCGGTCAACAACGCCGACCCGAGGTAATCTACCCGTACCGGCGCGTCGCCGCGCGCGCGCGGTTCATCAACCCAGTACCGCCAGATGAGCGCCGCGGCGAGCAGCCCGGGCGGGATGTTGATATAGAAGACCCACGGCCAGGGTAGCTGGTCGACGATGAAGCCGCCTACGAGCGGACCGACGATCGACGACACGGCCCAGACGCCGGCGAACACTCCGGTGATCCGGGCACGTTCCTCGAGATTGAACAACACACCGATGGCGACAAAGGCGATCGTGAGCAGGCCGCCGGCGCCCACGCCCTGCACGGCCCGGAAT
>JBOGSE010000662.1:0-1887 GCA_050694895.1 bacterium
CTTTGGAGCTGCCTCGGCATCTCCTCAGGACGCGGGGCTATCGGGAGGACGAGCTGGGCCGGCTGGGCCTGGAGCTCATCGTTGGCCGGACGCTCGACGCGATCAGGAAGTCGGTCGCACATCGCTAGCGGTGGCGCAGGACGCCATGAGGAGTGTCCCGTGACAGAACCAGAGCCGTGGAGGGTCCCCGTGCAGCCTCTCAGTCGCGCTCGACGTCGCGTCTTCATGGGCGCAGGTTTCGGAATCGGACTCGTGCTTGCCGTGTCCGCCTGGGCGGGTGCCGCTACGGCGCAACAGGGAGCGCGCACCATTGATACGGTGCCGGGGATGCCGCCGGTGGTGGACCCGGACAATCTCTACAGCGAGACCCAGACCGACAAGCTCAGCCCCGCTGTTGCCGGCGCGTTGCCGCGGGTCTACGTGCCCAGCAGGCAGTCGAATGACGTGTACGTGATCGACCCGGCGACGTTCAAGGTCGTCGATCGCTTCCGCGTGGGCGTGAACCCGCAGCACGTCGTCCCCTCGTGGGACCTCAGGACGCTCTGGGTGACCAACAACGCGGAGGGGCGGACCGACGGAAGCCTGACGCCCATCGACCCCACGGCGGGCAAGCCGGGCAAGGTCATTCCGGTCGATGACCCCTACAACATGTACTTCACGCCCGACGGCCGCTCGGCGATCGTGGTGGCCGAGGCGCTGAAGCGGCTCGACTTCCACGATCCGCAGACGATGGCGCTGCAGAGCTTGCTCTCGGTGCCGGGGTGCGCTGGCATCAACCACGCCGACTTCTCGATTGACGGTCGCTTCATGATCTTCACCTGCGAGTACCAAGGAAGCCTGGTGAAGATCGACCTCGCTGAGCGGAAGGTCCTCGGCTATCTTCGGCTCTCGAAGGGTGGCATGCCCCAGGACATCCGCATCTCGCCGGACGGCAAGACCTTCTTCGTGGCCGACATGAAGGCTGGCGGTGTGTTCCTCATCGACGGCGAACGGTTCACCGAGGTCGGCTTCATCCAGACCGGCGTCGGCACGCACGGGCTCTACCCGAGCCGTGACGCGACAAAGCTGTATGTTGCCAACCGCGGTTCCTCCCATGTGCACGGCCCCCCGCGCGGCAAGGGGAGCGTGTCCGTCATCGACTTTGTCACGCGCAAGATCGTGGTCACGTGGCCCATTCCGGGGGGCGGAAGCCCCGACATGGGGAACGTGAGCGTCGACGGGAAGGTGCTGTGGCTCTCGGGCCGCTTTGACGACGTTGTCTACGCTATCGACACCACGACGGGCCAGGTCAGGACCATCCCCGTGGGCAAGGAGCCGCACGGCCTCACGGTCTGGCCCCAGCCGGGCCGCTACTCGCTCGGTCACACCGGGAACTTGCGCTGACGTCACGCGTCGTCCCGAGCTTGTGGCGCCCGGCCTGCGGGGCGGGTGAGGATTGAAACGCGACACCGGGAACGCCGTAGCCGTACCCCTGTGAAGCCGCCCGGGGCGATGCACCCGACGAAGATGGAGGGGTGGGCGGCCGGGTCAGGTGCGCTCGCGGAGGCTGGGATGCCCCTGGGGGAGGAGAAGGCGAGCGTCAGAGCCCGCGGGGTCAGCAGGACAGGCATCTCGCGGAGGGCCCCGCCACCTCTTGGGGATGGGTGAAATCGCTCGGCGGAAGGCGTGGGGCTTGCTCCGCGGCAAAGAAGGGAGGGGCAAATGGGTCCGTACGTGATTGCCGCCTTCCTCGTTCTCCTATCGGGATGCGCCGCTGTCATGGAGGAGCTGACCGCTGTCACAAGCCCCCCCAATCTCATCGGGAGATGGAAAGGAGAGTGGGGCGGGAATATGCACCACCCCATCGAGGTGGTGGTGGAGAAGCAGCAGGAGGGGAAGGTGAGTGGG
>JBOGSE010000663.1:0-1109 GCA_050694895.1 bacterium
TGGATCTACGCACCCGATTCGAGGCCATGAAGCGCCAGCTCGCCGAGGCCGAAGGGATGGTCCAGGCCCGGCTGCAGGCTGTGGGTGGCCTGAGCCTGGATGAAGTCGAGCGACGCTTCTCTACATACATGGAACTCCTGCGGCAGCGCGAGGAGGTTCGGGCGTCCCTGCGTCTCGGGCGTGGAAACGATCCGAAAAGTGGCCTGGAAAGCCGGCTACGGGAGATCGCCGAAGAGTTGTCCAGCGTGCGCACGACACTGGCAACGCTCCCCAAGGGGGCGCGCCGAGCCCAGGCAACCGGGGGCGAACAGCGCGAACAGCAGGCCAAGCAACTCTCGGTGGAGCTGCAGGAGCTGCGCGAGAGACGCGCGCGACTGGAAGGCGTGTTGGACGAACTGCGGGACCGCGGCGATGAGGGTCCGCGCATTGAGGAGGAAATTGCCAGCCTGCAGGCGGAAGCCGCGCGAACCAAGCAGACGCTTGAAGTGCTCGACCTGACCGCGCGCATGCTGGAGGAGGCCCGCGCGCAAAGTGTCTACCCGGCCCGGGAACTGCTGGAGCGCCGCGCGGGCGATTACCTGACCAGGGCGACCGATGGAGCATACACTCGCGTCTCGCTCGATGAGCGCACCCTACGCCCACAGGTGTGGGTGGCTTCGGCGGCGGCCTGGAAGGATGCGGCGGATCTCAGCCAGGCGACCAGCGATCAGCTCTACTTCTGCCTCCGGCTCGCGCTGCTCGACGTCATCACTGGCGACCGGCGTCCACCTCTCTTCCTGGATGAGCCCTTTGCTCATCTCGATGCGGACAGGCGCGGCGCCATGGTCGATATCGTCAAGGCCGCGGCGAAAGATCGTCAGGTCGTTCTGTTCACGGTCTGGCCGGACTACGATGCGATAGCCGAGCGGGTCATCGTCCTGAATAAGACGCACGCGTCGTAAAACGATAATCCCGGGCGCCGCTTCAACGCCCGCCCTGTACCAAGGTCGCGCCGAGCCTCTCGCGAAATCCAATATCTCGTGCCTTGCCTCATCCTCGTGAAGCATTCGGAACCGGAAATCGTGCCCACCGCGCCACCCAGCCTGTGGCGACTGTCAGAGGCCGGCCGG
>JBOGSE010000664.1:0-2886 GCA_050694895.1 bacterium
GACACGACGAGCGGACCCATTGGCGCGTAGCCTGCCGGTGCTGCGTCTGGCCGGCGAGCCCCGCGCGCTTGGCATGGGGCACGGGCGGGCGGCCGCCCCGATGATTGAGAACAATCTTCGGATCTACTTCGGGCGGTTCGCCGACGAAGCGCTCCTGAGCCGCGACGAGGTGCTCCGGCGCGCGCAACGCTACTGGCCCCAGATGCAGATAGACAGCCCGGAGTTTGCCGCCATGGTCGAGGGCATCGCCGCCGGCGCCGATCGCCCGCTGCTGGAGATCGTCGCCCTCAACCTGAGATATGAATTTTTCTACGCCGAGTTCTCACGTATCGGCAAGGCCGACCTCGGCGGCGTGCCTGCGCCGGCCGGGGACTGCACGGCGTTCGCGGTCCTCCCGGCCGCATCGGCCGACGGCCATCTGTGGATCGGACAGAACTGGGATTGGATTCCCGACGTGGCCGGCCTTCTGCTGCACGTGACGCGCCCGGATGGATTGCGCGTGCTCACCTTCACCGAGGCAGGCATTGCCGGGGGAAAGATCGGGCTCAACAGCGCCGGTGTGGGGCTGGTTGTGAATGGGCTGCTCTCCAACGAGGACGACTGGTCGCGGCTGGGCAGGCCCTTTCACCGTCGCACCTGGGACGCGCTGTGCAGCCCGACGCTGGATGGCGCAATGCACGCGGTGACCGACGGCGCCAGATCATGCTCGGCAAATTTCCTGGTTGGAAAGGCGGATCCTGACGGGTCGGGCGCTGCCGTTGACATCGAGACCGCGCCCGGGGACTTTTGCACGCATACCCCGGTCGCCGGAACGCTCGCACATGCCAACCACTTTCTCGACCCCGGCCGGCTCGGCATCTGGCAGCCGATCGTTGAAGACAAGCGGTCGACATATCATCGCTGCGCGCAGATGGAGCGCCGCCTGGCTGGTGCCGCCGCCGGCGGCCCCCTAGCCCCAGGGGCGCTGCGGGAGATCCTGCGGGATCACGACGGGCATCCCGATTCGATCTGCCGGCATTCCAACCCCGCGCTGCCCGCGTCGGAGTCGTACGAGACGGTCGTGTCTGTGGTCATGGACCTGCACGGTGGCCGCATGCATGCCGCTCCCGGTCCACCGTGCGAGTGCCCCTATGAGGAGTTCACAGTCTGAGCCTGACCCTGGGCCGTGCGCACCTACCGCGGCCTCGCCCGCCCCGGCGGTACCTGCGGTGGGCGGATGCGATCTGGGGGAAGCGGCTCGCCGATGCGGCGTGGGGATGGCCTCCAGACCGGCGTGGGCGCGGTCCTCGTCGGTTGCACGACACGGCGGTTGCGCAGGGCCACCTCGCTCGCGACGTCCGTTTCGATCCGATCGCGTGGCCTGACCACCAGCCTGACCCTGATCCGCGCCACCTGGTCCGGCGTCGCCGCGGGCCCGCCGGCGGCCTCGAGATAGGTCAACTCGACGCGGTCGACCGCCGAGGCCAGGTTGTTCGTGCCCCGGCCGACCCGGCGTTCGATCTCGCGCTGTCTGGTGTTGTGCTGGAAGGTGACATCGTAGCCCTCATCCCGCCGGTAGGGATTGCCCCCCGGAATACGCACGGTCACTCGGTCGAAGCAGAGCCCCGCCGGCGCGCATCCCGCGTCGGGAAGCACGGCCTCGGCCCATCGCAATTCCTCGATCACCCGCTCGAGCGCTCTCCGCGCGCCCTGCTGCGCCTCGAGGCGGGCTTCGGTGATCTGGACGTTGCGCCCCATCATCCGTGCCACGCCAAAGAGCGCCGTGGCCGCGAGGGCCACCAGGCTGAGGGCCATCATCAGCTCGAGCATCGTCAGCCCAGACGTCTTCGCATCCCCGCAAGGGCCGAAGATCTTCGCGTCCCTCTGCATGCCGCACCTCCGGCCGAACTCGTCCTGCTACCATTGCCATCGGCCAGAGGATGCGCGCCGTGCAGAGGTCGTGGGAATCCTGCTTCGGCGCCGCTGCGATGATCGGCGAAGCCGCCGCGATTGGATCGGCCGTGGCGTTCGGCGTCAGCACCGTTCTCGCGCGCCGGTTCATGGAGGCGATTCCGCCGGAATCGGGCGTGCTGGTGAGCATCGCGACGAACGTCGTCGTCTTTACCGCGATCGCCGCGGCCACCGCGCTACGAGGCGCAATCCCGCCGATCCATCCCGCGTCTATTCCGTTGTTCATTCTCGGCGGCGTGGCGGGGTCGTTGGTCGGCAGGAACCTCTCCTACCTGAGCCTCGAACGGCTTGGCGCGCCGCTGTCGACGACGATCCGCTTGAGCGCGGTGGCGTTCACACTGCTGTTCGGTCTCGTGTTTCTGAAGGAGTTCCCGCGGGCGTGGCAGCTGCTTGGTCTCACGATCATCACGATCGGACTCGGGATCTGCGTGAGGTCGCGGGACCGCGGAGGACCGCCAGGACGGAGCGGGTCGGTGGGTTCCGGATTTCTGCTGGCGCTAGCGGGCGGGGCGGGCTTTGCGGTCGGCGACACTGTGCGGCGCGGGGCGCTCGTCCTCACACCGGCGCCCGTGCTTGGGGCGGCCGTCGGAGCGTGCGCCGCGTTGACCGGTCACCTGCTGTGGTCGCGCATCCGCATCTCCGCCCGGTGGCCCACGGGACCGTCGCTGCGCCGTCCCGATCTGCTCGGCAGCGCTATCTTCAACACGATCGCGATTCTGCTGCTGTTCGTCGCGCTGAGTCGCGCGCCGGTCGCGATCGTCTCGGTACTCTACAATCTCCAGGTGCTCGTCGTGTTCATCATCAGCCCGCTCGCGCTGCGCGGCCAGGAGCCGATCACGGCCTGGTTGGTGGTAGGCACGGCGCTGGCGCTGGCCGGAACCACGATGATCCTGACGGGGTGAGCGATCAGGCCCCCTGCAGCGCGCGGATGTACCG
>JBOGSE010000665.1:0-1320 GCA_050694895.1 bacterium
GCGCTGTTATAGTGAAACAGGTCGACGCAAAAACCCGCGCTAAGGTCGGGATTAACCAATTATTGCGCGATGTCTGAGAGTTTGTGAAGAAACCGTCGCGAGCGATCGGTGGCGGTGCAGTCGACGCTGTGGACGCCCACGCTGGCGGTGTCCACCGGATCGCAGGCCGAAACCGCCACCCCCGAGGTGGCATCGGTGGCGTTGGGGCTGGCGGTGGCGCTGCCGTTGAGCTCTACCGGGTCGGGCGAGACCGTGGGGGCGAGAGTCGGCGCCGTGGCGTCGCGCTTAATGGTGACGCTCTTCGAATCGGCACCGCCGTTGCTGGTCGCCTGGCAGGTGAAGCTCACCCCCGCCGTGTCGCTGCTCACCGTGACCGGATCGCAGCCCGTGGTCGTCAGCGACGCCGGCGACTCCGCCTCGGTCACCGTGAAGCTCACCGTGACGTTCGCGGTAAACCAGCCGTTGTCGCCGAAAGTCCCGCTGATGCTCGGGGTGATGACGGGCGGGGTGGTGTCGGCCCCTTGGCCATCGTTCATCACGTCTGTGGTGGCTAGGAAGATGTCTTCCAAGCCGGCGCTGGACAGCGTCATCCCGTCGAACGTGGCGGTTTGCCGATAGCCCCCCGCGACCAAGACCCGGCCCCCATTCGTGACAGACAGGCGCGCGTTCACTTCGAGCTGTTCGGTACCCGCTCCGTCGGCGGTCTTCACCCACGCCAAGCCAGGAGGCGTGTATTTGAGCACGAAGAGGTTACTCGCTTGGGTTCCCGTTGCTTCTTTCCCGCCGAAGTCGACCGTGCCTTGAAAGACACCTGCGACGTATAGGTTGGAATCACGGTCATAGGTGATCCCCGTGCCGCCGTCGGTTTGTGCGCCGCCGATACGGATGGCGTTGAGCAGTATCCCCGATTTGTCGTAGGTCGCGATGAACGCGTCCGGGTTATACGGATCCGTGTACGTCCCGCCGCCGAGGTTGATATCGGCGCCGCCCGGCTGGGATGTGGCGATGGTTTCGGCTTGTTCGGGCGTTCCGTTCCCGATGTTGCCGATGAACCCGGTAGTGCTGATGTGTCCATCCCGGCTAACCGCGACATCGGTTCCGGTGGCCTTGTAACCACCGATCGTATTTACCCACTTCACGTTGCCGTTACGGTCATACTTCGCAATAAACGCATCGTCCGGGTAGGGAAAGGTCTGCACCGGGGCACTGTTGAGTAGCATCTGCTGTACCCACCGATCAACAACCGTCGGTATGCCCAGCATCCGCTTCCCACCCGAAGGCTTCGGGATCTCCACACGCCTGACGGGACTGGGGCTCCAG
>JBOGSE010000666.1:0-1449 GCA_050694895.1 bacterium
CCGGGGTTGTCCCGCTCGGTGTTGAACTT
Organism: bacterium; assembly: GCA_050694895.1. Lineage (GTDB taxonomy): Bacteria > Sysuimicrobiota > Sysuimicrobiia > Sysuimicrobiales > Humicultoraceae > JBQTJP01. The sequence goes on from JBOGSE010000666.1 coordinate 30, forward strand.
CGTGAGTGGCGACTCCGTTCATCGTTCATCGTACTACGCGACGCGCTGATCCATCGCGTCGTTCGGTTCCGGTTCGATCGCTTGGAGGGCTTTGACCAGTCGATCGAGATTGCGGTATCCGCGGATGCGCCGGAAGCGCTTCGCCGCATCGAGCACTGCTGCACTCGCCCACCGCACGATCATCGACCCTCCCTGCCAACGCTTCACGTTGCGCGTATAGGTCCCGATCGATCCGTTGAGGTTCTCGATCGGGTTCGTGCTGCGTAGGGTCCGGTAGAGCGCGCCCTCGATCCCGAGCCGCTGCAGCGTGAGCGTCTCGTCCAGGCCCTCGCGAACCGACGCCGCGGCGCCAGGGTGCTCGGCCTCGAGGGAGGATGCGAGCTGTTCCAGCCGTCGCTTGGCGAGATCGGCGTTCGCGCTCTCCCACGCCTCCCGCAGGATCCGATCGACGTTCGCGTGCATCCGCTCGGGCAGGTGCTCGACAATGTTGCGGCGCTTGTGGACCTGGCAGCGCTGGAACACGGCGAGCGATCCGAAGACGTCCCGAATCGCGGACCGCAACGCCTTCGATCCGTCCACGACGAACAGCCTCGCTCGCTCGGAATCGAGCCCTCGGTCGAGCAGGTCCCGGAGCAGCTCCTTGGCCACCTGCCGGTTCTCGGTCGTCCCCTCGCGAAGGCCGAGGACGCGCTTGTGTCCGTCGGCATCGATGCCCAGGACGATCAGCACGGTGTGATCGCGGAACACGATGCCATCGATCACGAGCACCCGAAGGTCCAAGCCGGAGAGCGGGGCCGAGAGCCAGGTCGTCATCTGCTTTTGGGACAGCGCGACAAAGCGGCGCGACACGGAGCTCTTCGAGGTGCTCCGCTCGTCGTGACCCTGCGCGAGCGGCTCCAGACTCCGACCGTACTTCCGAGTCGAGACGCCGCAGGCGATCGCCTCCATCGTGTGCCGATCGAGCGGGTCTCGATTCGAAGCGAAGGCGAAGCTCGGAAGCCCGAGCTCGGCTCCCTCTCGACTTCGTGCCCGCAGACGACGAATCGCGATCCGCCGCCCGCCGAGCGTGATGTCGCTCGAGGTGCTTCCGGCACGACTCGCGCGGCGGTCGCGGTCGTGCTGACCCTTCGGGCCACAGAGCTCTTCGCGGTCTTGCTCCATCAGGGCCGAGAAGACCTGCTGACCGACTTCGATGCACAGATCGAAGAACGCGTTATGCGCATTCGCGAGAACATCGAGCATCGGGAGCGGAACCTGGACGGACGTCGTCCGGGGCGGCTCAAGAACTTGGAGAGCAGTGAACTTGCTGGCATGCTTGGCCATGGTGGCTCCTTCGTGGTTGGTTACCCCGTCCGTACCACACGGACGGTGAAGGAGCCGCCACTCTCAATTGCTCAGTTCAACAGCCTTTGGGACATCC
>JBOGSE010000667.1:0-3111 GCA_050694895.1 bacterium
GCGCCGCGGCGAGAAATGAGGCCGCCTGAATGAGGCCGGCCGCCAGGAAGATCGGACCGAGGACCTCGGGCCCCGCGCCCCATCGCAGATAGAAGTACGTGGCAATCAGGCTCTGGATCACGAAGCCCCCGGCGAGCGAGTCCAGGCTGAACAGCGCCGCGAGCCTGTGCACGACACCGCGCGAGCGGTGCAGCCCGCCGCGCACCTGGACCGTCGCCCCCGCTTCGACACGGGCGCTCAGGCGCGTGAACAACACCAGGGCGATCGCCGCGAATACCGCGTATGCCAGAAACATCGTCCGGAAAGCCTCGGCCGAGCTCATGCCCAGGGTCTGCTGCAACAGCGCGGGCGTTCCGGCCGCCAGCGCCCCAAGCGAGCCCGCGACCGCCCCGAGCACGTTGTAGACCGAGAACAGCCGCGTCCGTCGCTCCGGGGGCGCCGTCTGCGGCAGCATGGCCTGCTCGAGCGAGAGAAACGGCCCGACCTCGCCGGAGGTGGTTCCAACGGTGCCGGTGAGCGATGCCAGGATGAGCAGCGGAAACGACGTGGTGAACGCAAAGGCCGCGCCGCTCCCCGCCATGAACAGCGCGCTGAGCTGGAGCATCCTGCGGCGGCCGTAGCGCTCCGCCGTGACTGTGAACAGGGCGGTGAGCGCTGCGGACCCGAGCAGCGTCGTGGTCAGCACCGCACCGATTTGCCAGGGCTCAAAGCCCACCTGCGTCAGGTAGACGCCCAGCAGCACCGATTGAAATCCGTAGGCGAAGGTCCGCACCGCGCGCGCGCCGAGGATCAACTGGCCGTCGCGGGAGACCCAGGAGGAAGGGCCGAGGGTTCGTACCGAACTCAGCACGAGAGAGTACCTTCGGCAGCACCACGAGACCGCCTCCCCTGGTGATCGGCGCCCTTGTCCAAAATCAGGGAATCATTCATCTTGGTATCCCGGCAGCCGGGGTGGTGGGAGAGAGCGGCGGCTGCGATTGTGAGGCCTCGGTAACGGAACTGGGTCAGCGGGAACGCTCAGCCGATGGCACCATTTCAATGGAGACACTTCGGTCCTCTTTAAAGAGCCAGTATCACGCCGCCCTTGCGATGCTGCGGGCGGCCATTCGGCCCTGTCCTGACAATCTGTGGACCAGCCGCGGCGGTCATGCCAATCCATTCTGGCGGATGGCGTACCATACGCTTTACTACACACATCTGTATCTCGAGCCGAATAACCGCGCCTTTCGTCCTTGGGAGCACAACCAGAGGGAATCCATCGCATGGACAGATCACGGAAGACCTGGCGACCGTATAAGTCAACATTCGCCACATTCAGTATCATCAGGCGCAGCTCACCGACCGTCTGCGGATGGCGACCGGCGCCGGTGCCAATTGGGCAGGGGCGCGCCGGAGTGCAAAAGCGCGCGCGACCGGTCAACAACATCGGAAGTCATTGTAGCCAAACCGTACTCAGTCTGGAGGTGGACCGCGGTGGTGATTGAGGAAGGCGTCCGCAGCCGGCAGGGGCTGGAGAGCCAGGGCATTCACCCCGAGATGGTCGGATGGAATCTGACGACTCCAGCGCTGTACGAACACGCCGTGCGGCGTCGCGAAGCGCTCATCGCTCAGGGCGGGCCTATCGTCGCGCGCACCGGCCACCATACCGGCCGCTCGCCGCAGGACAAGTTCATCGTGCGCGAGCCGTCCAGCGAGGAGCGGATCTGGTGGGGGAAGCACAATCGGGCGATTGACCCCGCTTCTTTCGAGCGTTTGCACCGCCGAATGCTGGCCTGGCTGCGCGGCAAAGAGCTCTTCGTGCAGGACCTGTTCGTCGGGACTGACCCTCGGTACCGCCGCGCGGTGCGCGTGATCACTGAATATGCCTGGCACAGCCTCTTTGCGCGGACGATGTTCATTGTCCCCGATGAGGCCGCGCTGGCCCAGCATGTCCCAGAGTTCACGATTATCGACGCGCCCGGGTTCCATGCGATTCCAGAGGAGGAGTCCACGCGCACCGAGGTCTTCATCCTGATGAACCTGGCGAAGAAGCTCGTGCTCATCGGCGGCACCGAATACGCGGGCGAGATCAAGAAGTCGGTGTTCACGCTCATGAACTACCTGCTGCCGCTGCAGGACGTTCTCCCGATGCACTGCTCGGCGAACGTGGGCCCCGCAGGGGATTCGGCCCTGTTCTTCGGCCTGTCCGGGACCGGCAAGACGACGCTCTCGTCCGATCCCGAGCGCACGCTGATCGGCGATGACGAGCACGGCTGGTCGGACCGCGGCATCTTCAACTTCGAAGGCGGATGTTACGCCAAGACCATCCGGCTGTCGCCTGAGGGCGAGCCCGAGATCTACCGGACGACGCGCATGTTCGGCACGGTGCTGGAGAATGTCGTCATCGACCCAATTACGCGCGTGCTCGATCTGGACGACGAGTCGCTGACAGAGAACACGCGTGCCGCCTATCCGCTCTCGTTCATCCCCAACGCGTCGACGACCGGGATGGCGGAACATCCGCGGTCGGTTGTCTTTCTGACCGCCGACGCCTTCGGCGTCATGCCGCCGATCTCACGCTTATCGCCCGAGCAGACGATGTACCATTTTCTGAGCGGGTACACGGCAAAGGTCGCGGGGACCGAGAAGGGCGTGACCGGTTCCCAGGCGACCTTCAGTCCGTGCTTCGGCGCGCCGTTCATGGCACTGCGGCCTACCGTGTACGCGGACCTGCTCGGCAAACGCGTCGCCCAGCATCGGACCGCCGTGTGGCTGGTCAACACCGGATGGATCGGTGGGGCCGCGGGTGATGTCCCGCGGATCAAACTGAGCCACACGCGTACCATGGTACGTGCCGCGCTCGCCGGCGCGCTCAACAACGTTCCCATGCAGGCCGACCCGGTGTTTGGAGTGAACCTGCCGGTACAGGTGCCGGGCGTCCCGTCGGAAATTCTGCAGCCACGTGCGGCCTGGCGGGATCCCGCGGCGTACGAGGCGACGGCGAAGAGTCTTGCGCGCATGTTCACGCAGGCATTCGAAGAGTTCGCGTCCGACGTACCCGCGGCCGTGCGCGCCGCAGGCCCCAGGACCGACTGACCGGCCCTTACGATGGGCCCGCATAGGCGCGTCGGC
>JBOGSE010000668.1:0-3503 GCA_050694895.1 bacterium
GATCCCGGGCGACTGCGTCGCCACCCCAAAGAAGAGAATGTTGAGAAACCGGGCAAGCCCAACGGCGAGCAGATTGAGCGCGACACCGCTGATGATCTGATCGACCCGAAAGGCGATGGCCACCACCGCATGGATCAGCGAGAAGAGCACGCCAGCGACCATTGCCGCGAGCATCCCTGCCACGGGTGCCAGGCCTGCCCAGCTCCCCCCATCCCCCGGCGCGGAGAGCGCCTGCGCAACCACATGTGTCCCGGCCGCGCCAAAGAACGTGCCCATGATCATGATGCCTTCCAGGCCGATGTTGACGACGCCGCCGCGTTCGGAGTAGACGGCTCCCATGGCGGCGAGCAAGATCGGCACGGTCAGGCGCACCGCTGAGGCGAGCAGGGCCAGGCTGACCAGCGACGCGAGCAGGTCGGTCATCGTGCGCCCTCCCCCACGGGCCTGACCACCGTGGGCATCGTCACCCGCTCGGCTTCCCGCTTGCGCTGGGTGCGGACATACCGGGTAAGCAATTCGTAGGCCACGACGATGGCAAGGATAATGATGGCCTGGAGGATCGTGATGACCTCGCGGGGCACCCCGGCGAAGACCTGCACGCCCTGCGCGCTTCGATCGAGGAAGGCAAACAGGAGCGCGGCCGGGATGATCCCGATCGGATTGTTGCGGGCCAGCAGCGCCACCGAGATGCCGAGAAAGCCGAGACCCTTCGGGAAGTCGATGTCGAAGTACCCGAAGAAGCCAAGGACATCGGACAGTCCGACCAGTCCGGCGATCGCGCCACCGGCCAGGAACATCAGGAACTGCACACGGGCGAGCGGGATGGCCGCCGCCTCTGCCGCCGCGGGGTTGAAAGCGACGGCGCGCACCTCATAGCCGAATCTGCTGCGTGCGAGGATGTACGCCGCGATCACACACAGGACCACGCCGACCGGCAGAAACCAGTTCAGCGCAGAATGCTCGGGGATGCCTATCCCCACAGCGGCCAGGAGCGGCCGCAGCAACGGGATACGGGCGCTTCCCGGGAATTCGGGCGTCCGGACGCGCGGGGTGCCCGCCTGCGCCGGGTCGCGGAAGACATCGGCGAGCAGGTAGAGCACCAGCGCCGCGGCAATGTAGTTCATCATGATCGTGGTGATGACCTCATGCGCGCCGCGTTTGAGTCTGAGTGCGATGGGCAGGAACGCCCACAGTGCCCCGGCCGCCAGCGCCGCGGCAACCGCAAGCGGTAGATGAACCGCCAGCGGCAGACCGCGGATCGTAAATCCCACCCAGGCCGCCGCAAACGCCCCGACGTAGTACTGGCCCTCCACCCCGATGTTCCAGAGGTTGACGCGAAACGACAGGGCGACCGCGAGCCCCGAGAAAATCAGCGGCGTGGCTTTGAAGAAGATTGCGGCCAGACTGTCGGCACGCGTGAGACTGAACCGCAGCATCATCCCGTACACATCGAGCGGACTCTTGCCGATGGCAAGGATAATGCCCGCCGCCGCGGCAAAGCCGAACGCGATCGCCAGAAACGGCGTCAAGGCCTGCAGGATGCCAAGACGCAGGCGCGTGCTCACGCCGTGCGTTCCTCCGGGCGCGCTTCGCCGGTCATATAGAGCCCGATCTCCTTCGGGCTGGCCGCGCCGCGCGGAAACTCGGCAACGATCTGGCCCGCGCAGATGACGCCGATCCGGTCGGCCAGCGAGAGGATCTCTTCGAGCATCGCGGAGACCAGCACCACAGCCAGACCCGCGGAGCGGGCCTCGAGGATCTGACGCCGGACGAACTCCGTGGCGCCGATGTCCAGCCCCCGCGTCGGCTGCGCCGCGATCATGACGGACGGCTCGAAGGCAAACTCACGGGCGACGATGACCTTCTGTTGATTGCCCCCCGAGAGCGCAAGCGCCGGCGTTCGAATAGACGGCGTCCGGATATCGAACTCGGCGACCCGGTTGCCCGCGAACTCATCGATCGCGCGGCCATCAAGGAAGGCGTCGCGTCCAAACTCCGGCCGCACGTGATGCCCCAGGATCAGGTTTTCGCGCACCTCCATGGGCAGCACGAGTCCGCGGAGGTGCCGGTCTTCCGGAATATGCCCGACGCCGAGCAGCCGGATGGCCCGCGGCCCGCCGTGCGTGACATCTCGTCCCATGATCACCAGGCGGCCCGCAATCAGCGGGCGCAGGCCAACGAGCGCCTCCACAAGCTCGGTCTGTCCGTTTCCTTCCACGCCGGCGAGGCCGTAGATCTCACCGCTGTGCACCGCAAAGGAGACGCCGCGCACCGCAGGGCGGCCGCGCGCGCCGGCCACCACGGCCCCGTCGACTTCGAGCCGCACCGGTCCCGGCGTCACCGGAGGGATCGACAGGTCCAGCAGCACGGGACGCCCCACCATCATCTCGGCGATCTGGACTTTTGTGGCGCCCGCGGCATCGAGCGTCCCCACCATATGGCCGCGCCGCAGGACCGTGATGCGGTCGGCGATGCCGAGAACTTCCTCGAGGATGTGGCTGATGAAGATGATCGTCTTGCCTTCTTCACGCAGCCTCCGTAGATTCACGAAGAGGTCATCGACCTCTTGTGGCGTCAAGACGGCGGTCGGCTCGTCGAGAATGAGAATCTGCGCCCCACGGTAGAGCACCTTGACGATCTCGACCCGCTGCTGTTCACCGACCGACAGCGTTGCCACTACGGCATCGGGATCCAGGACGAAGCCGTACTGCGCGCAGAGCGCCCGGATCTGCTCGCGCGCCTGATGCATGTCCAGGCGCGCGCCGTGCACCGGCTCCGAGCCAAGGATCACATTTTCCGCCACGGAAAAGCGCGGGATCAATTTGAAGTGCTGGTGCACCATCCCGATGCCCAGCTCGATCGCCTTGCGGGGACTGTCGAGCGTGACCTCCCGCCCGCCGACCGCAATCGTCCCGGTGTCGGGCTGGTACAGCCCGTAGAGGATCTTCATTAGAGTGGATTTCCCGGCGCCGTTCTCGCCGACAAGGGCGTGGATTTCCCCGTTGGCCACTTCAAAGGAAATGCGATCATTGGCGAGCACCCCGGGAAACCGCTTGGTGATCCCGGAGAGCTCGATGGCGGGGGGCATAGCGGCGGAGCGGGGAGCTGGGTTCTGCCCCAGCCCCCCGTGTCGGCCTAGCGCTTCAAACCCTTGACGAAGGTGTCGAGTTCCTTGCGGTCGGCGGGCACCTTGATCTTGCCGGCAATGATATCTTTCTTCAGCGCTTCCAGTCGAGGGACGATGTCGCTCATCTGCGCCTGGTTGAACTTGTTGACCGCGTAGCCGACCCCGCCCTCTTTCAGCCCGAACGCCTGCACGCCGGCCTTGTACTTCCCGGCAACCAGCGCCTTGATTGTCTCGTAGACAGCCACGTCGACGCGCTTCATCATGCTCGTCAGGATCTGCTTGCGCTGCTTCTCCTGGGCCGTCAGCGACTGGTCCGCGTCGACGCCGATCGCCATCTTGCCCTTGACGACCGCGGCCTCAAACACGCCGATGCCTG
>JBOGSE010000669.1:0-12329 GCA_050694895.1 bacterium
TTGATCGAGGCCGTCAAGCTCGCGACGGCCGACCGGCTGGCGTACGCCTACGCCGCACACGTTCCGCTCGCCGGGTTGATCTCAAAGGCCTACGCGCGATCGCAGCGGGCGAGGATCGATCCTCATCGGGCCGGCTCAAGCGAAGGCGAGCGTTTCAATCCCGAGCGCCTTCCCGACCAGATCGCCGCCGGGCATCCTGAGGAATTCGCGGCGGTCTTCGCCAGGGAGCAGACCACACACTTTGCGTGCGCCGATGCCGACGGGCTCGTCGTGACCTGCACGCAGACACTGGGGGCGCCGTTCGGCTCGGGATTCGCGGTCCCGGGCACGGGGATCGTCCTCAACAACCTCTTGCAGTGGCAGGATCTGGACCCGGACAGTCCTAACCGGATGCGCCCGGGCCGGCAGGTTGGCACGAACATGGCGCCGATGCAGCTCTTTGCCGACGGCCAGTTCCGGATGTCGATCGGTACTCCGGGATCCTATGGCATTCTCCAGACGACCGTGCTGATGCTGCTCAACGTGCTGGTTTTCGAGATGAACATTCAGGAGGCCATCGAGGCGCCGCGCGTTCGCGTCTACCGCAACCGGCTGGTCGACGCGGAGGGCCGCATCACCGCGGGTGTACGCGATGATCTCGCCGCGCGCGGCCACCAGGTCAACGTCATTGATGACTGGTCGTGGGTCGTTGGCGGCGGGCAGGGCATCACGCGCGATCTGGAATCGGGTGCGCTGCAGGGAGGCGCCGACCCTCGCCGCGACGGGTACGCCCTCGCCCTGTAAGCCAACGGAACGTCCGCGCCAGATACTGATCGAACGTCTGGATTCTGGGCACAGTTCCATTGCAGGGTTCGCGCGGCATCACCGTCAACTTCTGCTGCATTCAGGAGGAGAGCGTCGTGCGCCGTTGGGTTCACAAGGCCACCATCGCCCTTGCTGTTCTGATCGGTTCCTCCGGCCTTCCCGCCGCGGGTCAAGGGGAAGCAGTAGACCTGCAATTCAGCCTGGCGCGCGGAGAGGCGCTCTTCTACGGGGTCACGGGCGGCGCGGAAACGGTCATCGTCACGCCTGATGCGCGGCAGACAACTCAGGCCCGAGTGGAGGGTCGTCTGGCCATCCGGGTGCTGGACGTGGACAGCTCTGGCATCATGTTGGCGGAGTCCGTGTCGGAAGACCTGAGGGTGATAACAGGTGGGACCACGGAAGAGCCGGTGGATGGACCCATCGTGGTGAAGGTTCGTCCTAACGGGCGCATCGCAGAGCGGGTGATCGGCGGCGAGGGCATGGAAGACTTTCCCAACGCGCTTCCTGGCCGGCCGGTGAGAGTCGGCGAATCGTGGACCCGGCAGGAAGCGGTCTCAATTTCTGGCTTCACGACCCGGGGGGCGACAACATGGACCCTGGCCGGCATCGATCGGGCGGGCACTGACCGCGTGGCCCGCGTCAGGTACCGGTTGGAGGGCCCCGCGGCCGTGGAGGGCTCTTCACGCGACGCGCAGACGCGCGTGAACGGCACGATCAAGCTCGAGGGCGAGTTTCACTGGTCGGTCGAACGCCGCCGTCCCCTGAGGGAGTCGAGCCAGATCTCGGGTGACGTCGAGTCAGACTCGCCTGTGCAGGGACAACGTGTTCGCTCACGCGTCACCGCACTCTCGACGGTCCAGCAAGACCTCATCACGGCACCCATGGCACCACCCCGGGTGCCTCCGGAGATGTTGATCGTGCCCGGCAGAACGTTGGGTACCGTCTCGCTCGACATGCCGGTCGCGGAGCTCAATGCCCGGCTGGGGCGCCCAGAGCCCCTGCCGGAAGGTCTCGGGTTTCGGGCACAGGGTCTGGCATGGCGGAGTGGCATTATCGGTTTTGTTGACCCGGCTAACCCTGACCGGCTGATCGGCCTTGACGTGTCACTGCGGCGCCATCGGACCGAGAGGGGGATCGGGTTCGGCTCCTCAGAGGGCGCGGTCCTCTTCGCCTACGGCTCCTCCCCGGTGAGGCTCGACATGATGATTCCCCAGACCGGAGGAGTGCGCGTTCTGATCTACAATGATTTGGGGATCGCTTTTGCCCTGACGTCTGACCGCGCCCACGCGGAGCGGGGTCCCGAGCACGCGCCGATCGGCGCGGTCGACTGGATCACGATCTTTCCGCCCGGTGGCGCCGGAAGGATCTATCCGATTCCATAGGGACTAGTACACGACCAGCACGCGGCCCCGCATACCGTACGCGTAATGCCCCGGCGCATGACATCCGAGCAGCACGACGCCGGAGCGGGAAAACGTGTAGGTCGTGACGGCCGTGGTCCCGGGCGGTACCGAGACCTCGCCCGGAACCGCACCGTGGGCCGGCTCGGTGCCGGTCTCGTGGCGATTCTGGGCCGCCTCGTCGCCGAGCAGGAACTCGTGATCGATCGGGTCCAGGTTGGTGATGACGAACCGTACACTCGCCCCGCGCCGGACGATAAAGTTTGCGGGGAGAAACCGTGAGTGCCGGATCGTTACGTTGACGGTCTGGGGGGTCGCGCTTGCCGCTCCCGCGACTGCAGCCGCAAACACCACGGCTGCAGTCGCGATCACAACTAGACGTCGCGCGTTCAGCTTGAGCGACGCGAAGGTCATCAGACCGGCCGCCGTCGATCTGGCCGCGCGGCCCATGCACCGGCAAGGAGCACTCCGCCGATGAGGAACGGGAGCTCCGCGGGCACAGAGCCGGGAAGACCCGGGATGGTCGGCCTGCGGACCGGAACCAGGCCCGCGGCTTCAGGCGACGGCCGGCCCCACCCGCTGACATCGACCGCCAGATCGTAGGTGAGATCTCCGGCAGCGCTGTTGATCGTCAGGTGGGTGAGCCACATCCCGTTGGCCGGCATCCATCCCATCCCCTTGTCCGAACGAAGGTCGCGCATCAAGTCGGGGGATGCGAGATCGCTGGAGCGGAGCGTCAGGCCCCGTCGCGGTCCGGGCAGGAAGACCGGCCGGATGTCGGTGAGGAGGTAGACATCGGCCCGAACCACTTCGCTCGCCTTCTTTCCAAGCGCCAGGATGCGCAGCGGCACCCAGGGGTTCTGCACAGGGATCGTCAGGTGGATCGGCGTCCCGTCGCCGATCTGCTGGCCGCGCTTCCTCGCCGCATCGGCGTCGAACCGGGCGGCCATGAAGATGGGGCTGCGACTCGCGTAGAAGTCGAGCATCTCGGGCGCATCCGGCGGCAGGATGAAGCCGTTGTCACGCGCCCACCGGCCGACGGCGGTGCCGCCGCCTTCGAGAATGGTGATGTCGAGCGCATCGATCCTCGTCTCGAGAATCACTCGGGCGTTATCGTTTGCAGCCCGCGACTGCGCCGCCCGGAGCGCGGTCGCCTCCTCGAGCTCACGCTGCGTCTCGCGGATCAGCCGCTGCAGCGTCCAGTCCCCGCCCCGTTCGACCTTGGTAGGAATACCCGGGAGCGGGACGATCGAGCCGAACTTGCCCCCGCCGCCCCCCTGGAAGGTGAACGAGGTGACGTAGTGCTCGACGCCGTTGTGATGCGCAGCAAGCGTGGTCGTGCGTAGCAGGTTGACGGCGCCGTTCGGGCCGATCAGGCCCGCGCAGGCCAGGACGGGAGTCGCCCCGACCGCAAGGAACAGCATGACCAGACCGATCGAGCGGAACGTCCGCATGAGAGCCTCCTTGTGACCGTTCTTTGATCGGAATAGACGGGGAAGGGTAGCGGAAAGTTCCAAACTCGTCTCAGGTCTTGCTACGGGTCCCACCGTTCTGCCGCGCGGCGACCGCCATCGCTCCAACTCCGAGCGCCGTCATCACGGCCGCGGCGGGAAAAACCGTGAAGACGCTCCGTGTGCTAATGACGCTTCCCAATGATGGTCCTATCAAGAGTCCTACTGTCACGGGAAGATAGGCAAACGACATCACGCGTCCGCGGACGTGACTCGGCGCCGAATTCGACAGGACACTGAACGAGATCGCGAAGACCCCCGCGGCGACGCCGTTGAGGACCGCCCAGGCCAGCGTAAAGAGTCCAAATGTTCCGGCGTACGCGGGGAGGGGCCAGAGCGCGACTTCTGCAACGGCCGCGACGAACAGGGTCCGCCAGTGCCCGAAACGATCGGCGAGGGCACCGATCACCGGGCTCAGTACGAGCGCGCCGAGGCCGCCCGCGCCCATGACCAGACCCACCGCCGCGCCCGGGTCGCCGCCGCGGTACAGCGCCGTGGTCACCAGGGGGACGTAGATGAAGGCGAGCATCCAACCCGAGAAGAGCACGAACAGCGCCGGAAAGAGCGCACGCAGACGAGGAGAGCGCCAGATGATCCTCATGGAATCCGCGGCCATCGTGAGGATGCGTCCGCGTTCTGACGGGGTGAACGGGTCGCGGTAGCCGAACGCCAGTGCCACCCCGACCGCGAGCATGAACGCCGCATCGAGCAACAACAGGCTGGGAAAACCCCAGGCATCGACAATCGGACCGCCCAGCAATGGTCCCACAAAGGCTCCGACCGGAGCGGCGCCGTTCATGATGGAGAAGGCCAGGCCGATCCTCTCCCGTGGCGCCCGCTCGGAGAGTGTCGTCATCATGAGCCCGCTGTTCCCCAGCGCGAAGCTCATGGCCGCTCGCCCGGCGATGAAGACCCAGAGCCCTCCGGCAAGCGCCATCGTGACACATGCCAGGATGTGTGCAATAAACGACCGGACGATGATCGGCTTCCTCGCGTACCTGTCGGCGAGCGCCCCCCAGAGGGGAAGAAACGGGATGCCGACCGAGGTCGACAGCGCCACGCTCAATCCCGTCCACCGCGCCACCTCGTCCCGAAGCACGCCTAGCCGTGGGAGGTGCAGCGGCGCAAAAGCACTCACGTGCCCATAGAGGGCTGCTTCAAGGAAGCTGGCGGCCGTGAATAGCAGGAGCAGTCGGGGCCACGACGTCGCGGGACGGGCGGACATGTGCTTGCTGCTTAGACGCGAGTTCGCCCGCCTCCTGGAGACTGCGCGATTCTGCCAGGGCTGCCCTCTCGCTCGTCGAACACTTCATTCCTGATTGCGAACTTCGCGACCGCGGGCGTCTAACGAGTTCGGACTCAGAGGAAAGGGGGATGAAGGTGCTTCGGATTCCGTACGCCGATCCGTCGTCCATCACCGACCCAGAGATCCTCGGCTACCTTGAGCGCGCCCGGAAGGAAGGGACACCCAGGCCGGAGAGTCAGGCGGTCCGGGCGCACAATCCCAACATCATCCGGGCATTCTCGCAGGCCTGGGAGCTGGCGTTTCGCACCGGCGTCCTTGACCATGGCCTCAAGGAGCTCTGCCGGGTCTACGTCTCGAAATCCATCGAGTGCGAGTACTGAGGGGTCCAGCGGTCCGTCCAGGCTGGACGGCAGGGACTCACCGAAGCCAAGTACGACGAACTGCTGAACTTCGCGGACTCAGACAAGTTCACCGAACGAGAGAAAGTCGCCCTGACCTACACGAGCGCGATCGTCTGGAATGCGGAGATCGCCGACGACGCCTTGTGGGAGCGGCTGCACCGGCACTTCACGGTTCCCGAACTTGTCGAACTCGGCTTCTTCGTCGCGTTGACCTTCGGGCAGCAGCGGTGGATCAAAACCCTGGGTATCGGGCACGGAGAGGTGCTGGGCGACACCGGCGCCGGCCTTGCGCCCGCCGCGTCTGAGTGACCTTCGCGGAGTTCGCCGCACTCTGCCGCGAACTCGCATCCACGCGCAGCCGCCTCAAGAAGACGGCCCTGACCGCGGAGTTTCTTCGCCGGCTCACGCCTGAGGAGATCCCGGCCGCCGTTGCGTTCCTGACCGGGCGTCCCTTTGCGGCCTCGGATCCCAGGGTTGTCGAAATCAGCTGGGCGACCCTCTCGGACGTGTTCAAACAGGCGGGGCCTGCCCCAGCGGCCGCAGCCCTCGAGTTGCTCGACGTCGCACGCGGCTTTGCGGAGGTCGCCGCGGCCACCGGCGCGGGATCCCGGCGGGCAAAGGTGGAGCGCCTGGCAGGACTCCTGTCGCGTGCCACCGACGATGAGCGGCAGATCGTCCGGCAGATTCTCCTGAGCGAGATGCGGATCGGCCTCCACGACGGGCTGATTCAGGATGCGCTGGCCCGGGCCGCGGAGGTGGAGCCGGACCTGATCCGCCGCAGCGCGCTCGTTCTGTCGGATCTCTCCGAGGTGGCCAGGATTGCCCTCACCGAAGGCGCGGGCGGCCTCGGGCGGGTCAGCGTACGGCTCTTCGTCCCGCTCCTTCCCATGCTCGCCGAACTCTCTGAGGGTTTTGAGGAAATCTTCGAAGCTCATGGCGGGCGGACCGCGATGGAATTCAAGTACGACGGGGCGCGCATCCAGCTTCACAAACAGGGCGATCGCGTGCGGATCTGGAGCCGGCGCCTGACGGAAGTCACCGACAGCCTTCCTGATATCGTGGCGATCGCCCGGCGCGACCTTCACACCGACTCTCTGATCCTCGACGGTGAGGTGGTCGCGGTCGGCGCCGAGGGGCGGCCCCTCCCGTTTCAGGAGCTGATGCGACGGTTCCGGCGCATTCATGAGGTCGAAGCCACCGCGCGCGGCATCCCCTTGGTCCTGCATCTCTTCGATTGCCTATTGCTCGATGGGCGCACGCTCATCGATGAGCCGTACTCTGCACGCTGGGCCGCACTCGAGCATCTGACCGGGGGCAACTACCTGGCGCGGCGGATCCTGCCGGCCGATCGCGCGGCGGCCGAAGCGTTTCTGGCCGAGGCCCTGGCCGCGGGCCACGAAGGGGTCATGGCCAAGGCGCTGGACAGTCCGTACGCGCCGGGCAGCCGCGGCAAGCGCTGGTTCAAGGTCAAACCCGCCGAGACCGTCGACTGCGTCATCATCGCGGCCGACTGGGGGTCCGGACGCCGGCGCGGCTGGCTGTCCAACTATCACCTGGCCGTCGCCGACGAGGGCGCGGAGCATCCTGACGGTGCCGAGGGGTTCGCGCCGGTCGGGAAGACGTTCAAGGGGCTCACCGATGAGGAGTTTCGTCAGATGACCGCACGCCTGCAGGCGCTGAAACTCCGCGACGGATACACGGTGACGGTCAGGCCCGAGATCGTCGTGGAAGTCGCGTACAATGAGATCCAGCGGAGCCCGCAGTATTCATCGGGATTTGCGCTGCGCTTTGCGCGCATCACGCGCATCCGGGATGACAAGGGCCCGCGGCAGGCCACAACCCTGGCCCAGCTACGAGCCCTCTATGACCGGCAGTTTGCGTCGAAGAGCCGCCTCGACCCGTAAGTCGAGGTCGCGCTAGCGAATCTGCGCCCTGACCTCGCCTCCACCAAACCTGGACGTGTGGACGTTGCAGTACGCGTTGCCGGCTTCGATCGCCGTGATGAGCGCGGGCAACTGCTGACCGGCCAGCGGGCCCACGAAGTTCCGTGCGGTGATGGTGCCCTCGCCGATCATGCGGCTGGTCGCGCCCGGAATCAGCACGGGCGGCGGCGCTGCGGGGTACAGCCAGACGGAGACCGCGCCGTTCGTCCCGGCGGCGCCGATGTGGATATGTCCCTGCATGGTGTTCTCGAGGTTGTCCACGATGAGCCAGTACCTGAGGCCCTCGCGGGTGAGCTCGAAGGAGCACATACCAGAGGCCCGGGTCGCGACCCGCGGAACCTCCTCGTCACCAGAGAGGTACCCCACGTAGAATCCCCGCTGCGCGGTCGCCACGCCCATCGTTGACAGCAGCATGCTGAGGATAGCGATCACCAGACCGATCGTTCTCATAGCATCCCTCCCCGTCGCTGTATGCCACGCATTATAGCAGCAGTCCGTGTCGATTAGCGCGCGCGCACGCGGACCGGCGCGGCGGTGAACGCCACGCCGACCGTGCCCGCGGGAATCGAGACATGCCCGCCCCGCACGAGCACCGCGGCGACGATGCCGACCGGCCCGATCAGCACCAGACCGGCGGTACCGGCGGCCACCGCGCCACCCGTGTCCTTCGCCTGCCGCAGCCCTTCGGGACTGATCTCGACCGGGGCAAGGCCAATGCTCCGTCCATCGACCGCGGTGGTCCGAAGCGACGAGATGTGGACACGCGCATTCTTCCCCAGCGTGCCGGGAGGGCTGACCGCATCGATCGTTCCCTGCGCCGGCGTGTTGAACCGGATCACTATTTTCCCGGCCGCAACGACGTCCTCGGAGACGCGGAACCTCACACGCTGGCCCGCCTTTGCCGTCTGGGAGTCAGCAGCCTCAAGGAACCGAATCGGCACTTTCGTGCCCGACGGGACCAGGACAGTTGTTGCCGCGTGGGCCACCGGAGGCAGCGTGAGGCTCACGACGATGATCACCACGACCGCAGCTTTGAGAAGTCCGCTCATAACTCGCCACCCTTCGCACCATGGTGTAGTGGAGTTGTTTTTCCACCGTCAGGGCTCCTTCCAAACCACGGTCTGCCCGCCCGGCCTCTCCGCCTGCGCGCCCAAGAGCCGCCAGGCGTATAGGAGGAAGCGCCGAACCGTGTACTGTATACAGCTCGCCCTGGCCGTGTACCAGTCGCATGCCGGAGGCGGGGAGCGGATTGTCCTCCCGCTCCAAGATCGCACGCTCACGGTCCAGTCGCGTTGAGAGCGCAGCAGGCGATCCCAGGCGGTGTGGAGGGACGCAGGGTGAGATTCTCCGGCAAGGTCGCACTGGTCACGGGCGCCGCACGAGGGATCGGGTACGCGATCGCCGACCGGCTGAGCCATGAGGGCGCCCGTGTTGGGCTGCTGGACATCGACGTGCAACGTCTCGAGAGCGCTGCCGCGGCGCTTGCGGAGAAGGGGCGAAGCGTGGTGCCTCTCAGAGCCGATGTCGCGGTCGCAGGCGAGGTCGAGGACGCCGTCGCACGTCTGCTGAGCGCTTGCGGTGCCCTCGACATCCTGGTTAATAACGCCGGCATCGCCGGCCGGTGGATGCCGCTCTGGGACCTTACCGACGAGATCTGGCATCGCGTGCAGGCCGTCAATCTCACGGGCGCATTCTACGTGACGCGCGCCGTCATCAGGCACATGCGGGCGCGCCGGTACGGCAGGATCATCAACATCGCGTCTGTGGCCGGCAAGGAAGGCAATCCCAACGCCATTCCCTACTCCGTCAGCAAAGCCGGACTCATCGCCTTTACCAAGGCCCTGGCGAAGGAGGTGGCGACCGATGGCATCCTCGTGAACTGTGTGACACCGGCCGTCATCGAGACGGAGCTGCTCGATCAGGTCCGGCCCCAGGACATCGAGTATATGGTCGGCCGGATCCCGATGAAGCGTGTGGGGCGACCGGACGAAGTTGCGGCCATGGTGGCCTGGCTCTGTTCCGACGAATGCTCGTTCAGCACCGGCGCCGTGTTTGACATTACCGGCGGAAGAGCGACCTACTAGAGGGATTCACCGCAACGCCTAGAAGCCGGAGAGGGCACGCGCCCGCGGATGCGGGAAGCGGCCGATGGGGGACGGCAGGGTGGATCAGATCGAGCAGCGCATCCGCGAGCTCGCGGATCGCGCGCGCGCTTTTCAGGCCCAAAACCTGTACTTCTACCTGCAGCCAGTAGACTCGGTCGATGGCGCGTACGTCATCATCGGCGGCCGGCGGATGCTCCACGCGTCGTCCTACTCCTACCTTGGCCTGCTCGGGCATCCCGATATCGACGCCGCGGCGCAATCGGCACTCGTCGAATACGGGACGGGCACCCACGGCGTCAGGCTGCTCGCGGGCAACACCGAGCTCCACGACCGGCTGGAACGGAGGATCTCGGCGTTTACCGGGGCGGAGTCCGCAATCGTGTACTCGAGCGGCTACCTGGCGAACTTCGCCGCGATCTCGTCGCTGGTGGGCCGGGGCGACGTGGTCGTGTGCGATAAGTTGAATCACGCGAGTATTGTCGACGGCTGTCTGCTGTCCGGCGCCCGGCTCGTGCGTGTCCCCCACAACGACATTCCCTCGGTCGATCGCGCGCTGGCCAAGCTCCCGACAGGCACCTCGGCCCTCGTGGTGGTAGACGCGGTGTTCAGCATGGACGGGGACGTCATCCATCTCCCCGAACTGGCGGAAGTGTGCCGGCGGCACCGAGCATGGTTGATGGTCGATGAGTCGCACTCGCTGGGCGTACTGGGCCCCGGCGGTCGGGGGATCGAATCGCATTTTGGGATCTCGCGCGCGATGCAGATCAAGATGAGCTCGCTGTCGAAGAGCATCCCGTCTGCCGGTGGGTTCATCGCCGGGTCGGCCGATCTCGTGACCTACCTCAAGCATGCGTCCCGTGCCTTCGTCTTCTCAGCGGCGCTTCCGCCCGCAAGCGCCGCGGCCGCCGAGGCGACCTTCGATGTCATCGAGGCGGAGCCGCAGCGTGTGACGCGCCTGCAGGCGCACGCCCGCCGGTTGCGGACCGGGTTGCGCGCAGGAGGCGTTCCGGTGACGGACGATCCCACCCCGATTGTCCCGGTGGTGACCGGTGACGATGACGCGGCGCTCCGGATGTCCAGGTTTCTCTTCGACCACGATATCTTCGCCCTTCCGATTCTCTCGCCCGCCGTCCCGCCGCGTACGAGCCGGCTGCGCATTACCGTAACCGCCAGCCACACGGATGATGAAGTGGACAAGATTGCAGGCTCGGTCGCGTCGGCCTGGCGGGAGGCGGTGCCGGCGATGGCCGAGAGCTGAACGCGGGAGAGGCCATGGGCGACTTCCTGAACTTTGTGTGGATTCTCGTATTGCTCCAGGTGTTCATCCCCCTGATCCAGCAGCGATTGCAGGCCGGGCGCAGGTTGGTGGCCATCCGGACGTTCGAGACGCGACGCAAGTCGCGCGTGATCACCATGATCCACCGCCAGGAGACGATGAGTCTGCTGGGGCTTCCCATCGCACGCTACATCGATATCGAAGATTCAGAGCAGGTGCTGCGCGCCATCCGCCTGACCCAGCCGGAGATGCCCATTGATCTGATCCTGCACACTCCCGGAGGGCTCGTGCTGGCCTCCGAGCAGATCGCGTGGGCTCTGAAGCGCCATCCGGGGAAGGTGACCGTCTTCGTCCCCCACTACGCGATGTCCGGCGGCACGCTCGTGGCGCTGGCCGCCGACGAGATCGTCATGGACCCCGATGCGGTGATGGGCCCGGTCGACCCGCAGCTGGGCAGCCAGCAAACCGGGTACTATCCCGCCGCCTCGATCCTCAAGGCGCTTGAGCAGGCCAATCCCAACCGCGACGATCAGACGCTGATCCTGGGTGACATCGCGCGCAAAGCGATCGAGCAGGTGTATGAGACCGTCGTGGGGCTCCTCCTGGAGCATCAGACGCCCGAAAAGGCGGAGCAAATTGCGCGAATGCTCAGCGACGGCCGGTGGACGCACGACTACCCGATCAATCATGATCAGGCGAAGATCATGGGGTTGCTCGTGAACGACCAGATGCCGCGTGAGATATATGACCTCATGGAGCTCTACCCGCAGGCGCGCCAGCGGCGGCCGGGCGTAGAATTCATCCCGGCGCCCTACCGGCCTCCGGCGCCCGCACCCAGCAAGGGGGAGTAGACCCGCTCGTGTATCCGCGGCATGCGGGCGGAACTGGAGGCAGCACGATGAGCCGTCTAACGGAATACCATTTCAGCGAGCAGTGGTTCGTCGACGCGCCCATCGAAGAGGTGTGGCCTGTGATTCGAAAAGTGGCTAACTATCCGAGCTGGTGGACGGAGTTTCTGGAAGCGACGAAGCGCAACGACATCGATGGCCCTGGTGGGATTGTGGCGGTCCATGTGAAAGCGGCCCTGCCGTACCACATGTACTTCGACATCGAGGCGGTGCGCGAGGAGCCGCCGCGGATTGCGGAAGTGCGCGTGCGGGGCGACCTGAACGGCTCGATGCATTGGACGCTAGCCTCAGAGGGATCGGGCACGCGCCTGCACTTCGAAGAGACGGTGATGACCGGCAAGAAGCTCCTGAACGTGCTGGCGCCGCTCTTCAAGCCCCTTTTCGCCTGGAATCACGAGATCATGATGACGCACGGAGAAGAGGGGCTGCGGCGACTTTTCGCCCAGCGACAAGCAAGCCCGGCCGCCGGGCGCGTGGCCCAGGGGTAGGGGCCGACGTCAGGCCGAGGCTGATGTGCCCCGGGCTCTACATTCGCGGTTTGATCCCACGCAGGTGCACCGTGTAGATCGGCGATGCCCCGCCGAACTGCTCGAACAGCCAATCGAGGAACTCCTCGGTGAACAACGGATAGATCTGCAGCCGGGCTTTGTCGAGGGGAACTCGCTCGCCCATGGCCTCGATCTGCGTGAATCCCGCCTTTTCCATCTTTGCGATGAGCGCCGGCTCCGCCAGCGT
>JBOGSE010000670.1:0-3932 GCA_050694895.1 bacterium
CTCTAGCGCGGGCGACGACAGGAATACGCTGCACTGCCCGCGTACTCGGGAGGCGTGCCGTCAATGGACGCCTCCTTTCGCTTGCTGGGCGACAGGATCACCGAGGCCATGGAACGCCTGCATGTCCCAGGGGTCGCCGTCTCACGCATCCGTGCGAGGCAGGCGTAGTGTCTGATCTCGTCATCAAGGGCGGCACCCTCGTGACGTCGGGAAGCATGGGCGTCTGCGATATCGGCGTGGAGGGGGAACGAATCGTCCAGTTGGGCGGCAGTCTACGGGGCGACCGCGAGGTGGACGCGCGCGGCAAGTACGTGTTCCCAGGCGGAGTGGACGTGCACGTACACTTCACGCTGCCGGTGGATCCCAAGCCGGGCGATCAGGTGTGGTGCGACGATTTCCGCAGCGGGTCGCAGGCCGCGCTCGCAGGCGGCGTCACGACGATCGGCAATATGACCTTTCAGCGGCAGGGCGAGACGCCGAGGGATGCCTTGCAGCGCGATCTCGCAGCGGCCGAGCGCGATGCGGCGGTCGATTACATCCTGCACCCGGTCCTGACCGATCCTTCCAAAGACTCTTTGTCACTGATACCCGAGCTGGCCGCATCAGGCCACACGAGCCTCAAGATCTTCATGTTGTTTGAGTACTTTGACAAGCGGATCGGCGAGTATCTGCGCGCGATGCAGCTCGCCGGGCAGAGCGGCATGCTGACGATGCTCCACTGCGAGGACGGGGCGGTCATCCGCTGCATCTGCCGGGAGTTGCTGGCCAAAGGCCTGGGTGCGACCAGACACTATCCTGACAGCCGGCCGCCGTATACGGAATCGGCCGCGGCCGAACGCGCGATCGCCTTCGTCCGTGCGACGGGCGCGCCGATCTATGTGGTGCACCTCTCGTCATCTGCGGCCCTGGCCGCGTGCCGGCGCGCGCGCGCGGATGGGCTGCCGGTCTACGTTGAGACACGTCCACTCTACCTCTATCTGACGCGCGAGCTCTTCGAGCGGCCTGATGGAGCCAAGTACGTCGGCGCGCCGCCCCTGCGCGAGGCGACGGACGTGCAGTCCATTTGGCATGGGCTGCACAGCGGCGACATCCAATGCCTGTGTAGCGATCATGCGCCCTGGACGCTCGAAGCGAAGCTCGATCCCGCCCTCGACGTGACGACGGTGCGCGCCGGCGTCGCCGACCTCGAGACGCTGATGCCGATGCTCTACTCCGAGGGCGTTCGGCGCGGCCGCATCTCGTTGAGCCGGTTCGTCGATCTTACCTCCACGAATACCGCGAAGCTCTTTGGGATGTACCCGCAGAAGGGGACGATCGCGGTCGGCTCCGACGCCGATCTCGTCGTGTGGGACCCAGATGCTCGCCGGACCATCGCCGGAGCGACGATGCGCTCGAAGGCCGGGTACTCCGTGTATGACGGGCGCGAGGTTGTCGGCTGGCCTGCCGTCACCATCAGCAGGGGCGAGGTCGTCTACGAGGGTGGACAGGTCACGGCGCGTCGCGGTCGCGGGCGATGGGTGAGGAGGAGGGCGACGATGGCGCTCTAGCCAGGAGCAGGAGCATCGCCGCGCCTCCGAGCATCACGGGCACGGTCACCGACAGCATCGCGGCGCTCAGGTTGACGCGCTGCCATATCGCGGAGGCCGTCATCGCACCGACGACGGTCCCCAGATTCGAGGCGGCGCTGATCACGCCGAATGTTCGGCCACGCCGGGCACTCGGCGCGGCCTCCGCCAGCAGCGCAAACCAGGCCGCCGTAAACGCCGTGAGTCCGCCCCCGGCGGCGAACGTGATCGCGTACAGCACGAGCCGTGGCAGGGCAAGGACAAGACCGAGGCCGAACAGCGCGATCGGAATGCAGGCGAGCGCGCCGATGAGCGGGCGTCCGATGCGGTCGGCCAGATGGGAGAGCCACGGGCCCAGCACAATGCTCCCCGCGCCGAAGAAAGAGAAAACGATCCCGACCTCAAGCGTGGACCAGCCGAGGACTGTCGTGGCGAGGGGCGCGTACGTCGTGATGAAGCCGCCGTATCCCGCGAGCAGGCAGAATTGGGCGATGAGCAAGATGATCGCCGGCCGGTTGAACAGACCGGTCGCGGCGGAGGAGGCCTGCGTTCCGGGGGCCGCTGCGGTCCGTTCGCTGGCGCGCGGGAGCAGGAGGGATCCGACGAACGCAACCCCGCTGGTCAGGCCAACCAGAAGAAAGGGCAGCCGCAGGTCGGCAAGAGCGGTCACGATACCCCCAAACGCTGGACCGGTGACCTGTCCCGCCGAGAACGCCGCGGACAGCACGCCATTCGTGAAGGCCATTTTCATCGGGTCAGTGATCTGGGCCAGATAAATCCGTCCAGCGACCAGATTCACGCCCGTGCCGAGACCTGCGAGTGCCCGGTAGGCGATGAGCATCGGCGCGGTCGCCGCGGTGGCGATCAGGAGGTTCGCCCCGGCGTAGGTGGCGATGCCGCCGCGGATGAACCCGCGGGGGCCGAGACGATCAGTCAGCAGCCCGGCGGCAAGTTGCGACACGGCGTTCGCCATTGCGAAGGCACTCGTGAGCAGGCCGAGCTGCCACGGAGACGCCCCCAGCGAGACCGCATAGAGCGGAATGAGCGGCAGCATCACGGCGATGCCGAGGCTGGAGACGAACGAGATCGCCGTCAGGATGAGGACAGGGGTATCGAGCTCCCTGATCTGTTGCAGGAAGGTCGCGGGCTTCGTGCCATTCTGTCCCTCAGTGGCGCTCCGCACCGGCCCTGTAGAGCGCGTCGGTCTTGGCGGCCATGATGAAGTCGTTGCGATGCAGACCCTTGATCTTGTGCGTCCACCACTCGACGGTCACGCGTCCCCACTCCGTCAGCAGGGCCGGATGATGACCCTCGGCCTCGGCGAGGTCGCCCACCTTGTTCGTGAAGGCCAGGGCCTGAACGAAGTCCTTGAACTTGAACACGCGTTGGAGACGCTTGATCTCCTGCCGCTCAACGATCTGCCAGTCTGGAATCTGGGGGTGCAGCTCCGCGATCTCCGTGTCGGTCACCGTCGGCTCGCCCATCCGGCAGGCCGTGCATTTCATCTGTGTCAACGTGGTCATCTTGGACCCTCCGCCTTCTCGGCTATGATAGTACGGCCGTGACCGCCCTTGGCAAAGCGCGCTGAGATCCTCTATCTGGTCGACGGCGACGGCCTGCTGTATCGTGCGGCCAACGCCCTGCCTTACTTTACCAACAAGGCCGGCCTGCCGACGAATGCCCTTCACGGTTTTGCGGCAATGATGCGGATTCTGCTGCAAACTCACTCCCCGTCCCACATGGCGGTTGCCTTCACGTCCGATCCGCCACTGCGCAGGCATGCTCTTGATCCAGACTACAAAGTCAACCACTATGAGCACCCCGAGGAGATCAAGCGACAGCTCCCGTACGCGGTGCGCCTGGTGGCGGCGCTCGGCCTGCACCCGTTCCTGGAGACCGGCTACGAAGCCGATGATGTGATCGCGACGCTGCTTCACGAGTATCGGCGCATGGCGGCTCGGATCCTGAGCAGCGACCGGGACTTCTATCAGTTCGCGTCCTCGCGCGTCCACATGCTGGTGCCGGTGCGCGGGACGAGCGAACTCCGTGAGGTCGGGCCCGCCGATGTTCAGGCCAGTTTCGGTGTGCGGCCCGCCCAGATTCCTGATTTGAAGGCGCTGGTCGGAGACGCTTCGGACGACATCCCCGGAGTGCCCGGTATCGGCATCAAAACTGGCGCGGCGCTGCTGGGCACGTTTACGACCGTTGAGCGGCTGCTAAACAATCTGGACTTGCTTGCGAACCCGGGGACACCTGCGCGGCTGGCCACCGCGCGCGAGCGCCTGGCGTCGATGCGGGAGCGCGTCCTCCTGAACAAGCGACTGGCGCTCCTCAGCCCCGTGCGACTCCGCAAGCGGTCCGGCGACC
>JBOGSE010000671.1:0-1679 GCA_050694895.1 bacterium
CCATGCGCGCCGACGTTCGTCCGGCAACCGCGCGGCGCTGGAGATGGGGAACAGTCCTCGGAACTCCTCCAGCCGTCTCCGCCGGAGGGGCCGGACCTCGAGTCGGTCACCCTGGTAGGCAAATTCGAGTGAGTCGCCCGGCTGTACCCCTAGCCGTTCCCGCACTTCTTTGGGGATGGTGAGCTGGCCTTTGGACGTGATACGCGCCCGGGTCAATGAGGATCACTCCTTCCTTACTTTCATAATGGTACTCCTTACATCTTATCTCGTAAGAATAGCTGCGGCAAGCCTTAGCGGCCTCCACAATCAGGCGGGACTGGAAGACTGCGGACGCGTACGGAAAAGGCTCCGTGCTAAACTCTAGTCACCAGGCGTAGAACAGCTCGAGCAGGAAATGGTCGATATAGTCGCCGGTAGGCGTGCCTGCGATCGCCGGGCTCGTATTCGCTTTCTGGTAATTAAAGCCGAGCACAGTCTGTGGGGCGATCGTGTGAAGAACGCGCAACCACAACTCGTTGTAGGAGGCCGTCGTGCTCCCGGGGCCGCACGCCGGCACCGAGCACAACACCGTTCCCGTTTCGTAGAGAATCCACGCCGTCGTGCGTTCTGAGAACGTCAGGTTCAGGCGGGCGAACCAGCCCCGCATGTTCCACGCGAAGACTTGACCCTGTAGTGTCGTCGCGGAATTCTGCAGTGGAGGCAGTGCTCCGGGTGGGAGCGGGCCGTAGCTCTGGTACGCCCAGTCCAGGTTCGGGTTCCAGAGCTTAATCCCCGCAATCTTGGCGAAATCGATGTTCCCACCCACACGCCATGCATTCGCTGATGCACAACTTGCCCCCGGAGGCCCGCACGGGCCTCCGGCTCCAGCGTTGGCCGGAATGGGGATACTCTGCCAGGTTGCGTAATTAAGGTAGAGCGTCACGCCCTGGGTCAGGGTGCCTGAGACAGATCCTTCTCAGCCGGTGCCACCGGACACGTTGACGCCGGTGACATTGGGATGCTGCCAGGCTTGATAGTACGCCGCGGCAAGCGTCCAACCGGGCAACAGCGTCTCATTGGCGATGCGCACCATGCGGTGATCGATGGCCGGACCGCTGCCCAGTCCGGGCGCGACGCCGGTCGGAGGCATCAGGATTGCGTCGCGGAAGACCGCCGCCGTGACGAGCAGGGAGCCCAGCGTCCAATCGCCCCGGATGCCGTCGGCAATTTCTGTCTTTACAAACCCCAGCGGCAACGCGAGGAGGAACGCACTCGGAAGAGGGTTGAACGAGTCATAGAGGAGGCCAAAGTTTCCCGGACCGTGGCCGTTGAGCGTGAAGACCTGTCGGCCAAGACGCACGAACGACGCGCCCAGGACATCGCGTACGTCGAGCCAGGCGTAGTCGAAGCCGACCACACTAAAGTTGTAGTTGTGACCAAATCGTACCTCGAAGTTGTTGCACGCGATGGGAAGTCCGGTGACATCGGAGGCGCAGGCGGCGTTGTTCGCTGCCCACACGCGCACGACCGCTTCGGTATTGGGTCCAGCCCGGGCGGTGAACTGCAGGCGCATACGGATGTCCGCGTCGGGATGCCGGTTGGGCGGGCCAACGACCCCGCCCGTCGGGAAGACGAAGTAGCGGGCGCGGAAGTCACCGCTGATATGCACCCTGTCCAGCCTGGCCCTGATGGCCGCCAGC
>JBOGSE010000672.1:0-1612 GCA_050694895.1 bacterium
CTCTCGGTGCGGAGCATGGCCTACATTGAGGCCGCGAGGGCGCTGGGAGGCTCGCACAGCCGGATCATCCTCCGCCACATGGCGCCCAATGTCGTCGCGCCCTATCTTGTCATGCTGACCGCGTTTCTTGGACAGGCGATTTTGCTCGAGGCCTCGCTCTCGTTCCTGGGACTGGGGGTCTCGGAGCCGACGCCGGCATGGGGGCTGATGCTGCGGGGTGCGGCCGTGGATTTCGTTCAGCGCGCGCCGTGGATGGCGATCTTTCCGGGCCTGGCCATCAGCCTGGCGGTTCTGGGGTTCAACGTGTTCGGCGACAGCCTGCGAGACGCGCTGGACCCGCGGTTGCGAGTGTGAGCGGATGACCGTGACCAGACGGAGCACGCGTGCCCTCGCCGGGCTGATCCTCGTGGTGGCGGCCGGGGCCGCGACGGTGTCGGCGGGGCCGGCTGACGACGCCTGGTTGATCGTCCCCGGCGTTCGGGTGGGCGCGATCACCCGCACCGCGAGCGAGCTCGACCTGATACGCGCCTATGGACACGGGAACGTGCGCACTCAGGACGTCAACGTCGGCGAGGGGATCCTTGAGCGGGGCACAGTCATTTTCCCGGATGAACCGATCAAGCGCGCCGCGGTGCTCTGGAAGGATTTGTCGAACAACCAGATGCCGGAGCGCGTTCAGATCACGGGCTCCAAGACGCTGTGGAAGACGGCGCAGGGAATCACGCTGGGCACGTCCTTGAGAGAGCTCGAGCGGTTGAATGGCCGGCCGTTTGTGCTCACGGGGTTCGGCTGGGATTATGGCGGCACGATCATCTCGTGGGAGCGCGGCGCACTCGCGCGCGCGTTCGCGACCGGCGGCAGGATCATTTTGCGACTGCGGCCGCCGTCCGGCCTGACGCCGGGGGCGCTGCGCTCCGTGATCGGAGACCGCGAGTTTCGATCCAACCACGGAACGATGCAGCGGCTCAACCCGCGCGCCTATCAGTTGATCATCGAGTTCAAATGACGAGGTGGTGAGATGAAGATCGAGGCCAAACTTGCAGAGTTGAAGCTGGAGCTACCCAGCGCCCCGGCGCCCGTCGCCAACTACATCCGGACCGTGCGGGTGGGCAACCTCCTGTTTGTCTCTGGCCACGGGCCGCAGCGCGATGGGAAGATGCAGTTTCTCGGCAAGGTTGGCAAGGACCTCACGGTTCAGGACGGGTACAACGCCGCGCAACTCGTGTGCCTCAACTGTCTAGCGTCGGTGAAGAACGAGCTCGGCGACCTCGACCGGGTCAAGCGCGTGGTGAAGCTGCTCGGTATGGTCAACTGCACCGCCGACTTCGGGCAGCAGCCGGAGGTCATCAACGGCGCGTCCGATCTTCTGGTGCAGCTCTACGGTGATTCCGGACGCCACGCGCGATCCGCCGTGGGCATGGGGAGCCTGCCCCGGAACATCTCGGTAGAGATCGAGATGATCCTGGAGGTCGAGTAGCCTACGTAATGTACAATCCGCCGTTCACGTGAATCGTCTCGCCGACGATAAAGCCGGCCGCATCCGTGGCCATGAATGCCACGACCTCACCGATCTCCTCGGGCCGGCCAATACGTCCGAGTGGGACGCCTTGCC
>JBOGSE010000673.1:0-3443 GCA_050694895.1 bacterium
GTGCAGCACACCGTGGACGAGATCGTCCGCGTGACCAACGACGAAGTCTGCGCGGCGATCAAGGACGTCTTCGATGACACGCGAACGATCATGGAGCCAGCCGGCGCCCTGGCGGCTGCGGGGTTGAAATCATGGGTGGAGCGCGAGCGCGTGCGCGATCACGCCCTTGTCGCCGTGCTGAGCGGCGCGAACATGAACTTCGATCGGCTGCGGTTCGTCGCCGAGCGTGCGGAGGTTGGCGAAGCACGCGAGGCGCTGCTGGCGGTGACGATTCCCGAACGGGCCGGCGCCTTTCGTGAATTCTGCTCCGCGGTTGGCCGCCGTGTCGTGACGGAGTTCAACTATCGGCTCAGCGGTCGCCAGCGAGCGCACATCTTCGTGGGCATAGCCACCCAGTCGCGGCAAGACGGCGCGGCGCTCGCGGCACACCTCACTGCGGCGGGCTACGAGACCGTCGATCTGACCGACAACGAGATGGCGAAGCTGCACGTCCGTCACATGGTGGGCGGAC
This sequence comes from bacterium, assembly GCA_050694895.1. Taxonomy (GTDB): domain Bacteria; phylum Sysuimicrobiota; class Sysuimicrobiia; order Sysuimicrobiales; family Humicultoraceae; genus JBQTJP01. The sequence continues at coordinate 512 of JBOGSE010000673.1, forward strand.
GAGCTCCTGACGTGAGGAACGAGCGCCTCTGCCGGTTCGAGTTCCCGGAGCGCCCCGGTGCGTTGACTCAATTCCTCGACAAACTGGGCGGGCGCTGGAACATCAGCTTGTTCCACTATCGCAACCATGGCGCCGACTTTGGACGCGTGCTCGCCGGCTTCGAGGTCGAGGAGCATGACCTGCCGGCGTTCCGCGCTTTCCTGGACGAGCTCGGGTATCCGTATATATCCGAGCACGACAACGCCGCGTATCAGTTTTTTCTCGGTTGAAGAACGGTCCGCCTAAAAAGGCGGACACTACGTACGAGCTTGCGAGTTCACACTCAACCGTACGCAGTGTCCGGCTTCAGCCGGACCTTGTCGCCCTTCTAGCCGATCTTCGTCACGGAAACGGCGTTTGAGGCGAGTTGCGCGCCGCGCGTCGCCGTAACTCGTTCAGTCTCAAGGAGCGGGTTCCGAATTCGCGATGTAGTGCAGACCTACCCTCTTGCGGCCGGGGATCGCGCGTGCGACCATCGGCGCCAATGTTTCTGCGGCCGCATCATCGGGACAAAGATGGTAAGCGGCATACGTATTGGTCGCTGGTCGAAACGATCCGTACCGCCGATGGTCCACGCCAACGGACGCTCTGTCATCTCGGCGAGTTGAATGATTCGGCGCAGGCGCGGTGGCTGAAGACGATCGAGGTCTTCAACGAGGCCGGCGAACGGCATCAGCTGAAACTATTTCCCTCGGAGGTGGCCCCGCCCCCCGACGATGCGGAGGTGGCCCAGGTCCTGGTCCACCGCGTGCGGTTGGAGCGCACGCGGCAGCTGGGGCCCGCGCTGCTGGGGCTGGCGCTCTGGCACCAGTTGCGACTGGACGAGTTCTTCGAGGCGCACGTGGACGCGGCTCCCGCCGACGTCCCGTGGTCGCGCATCGCCGCGGTCCTCGCGATCAATCGGCTCTGCGCGCCCGGGAGCGAGCTGGCGATCGAAGAGCGCTGGTACCCGACGACGGCGCTCGACGATCTCCTCCATCTGGCCGACGGTACCGTCAACGACAGCCGGCTCTATCGCGCACTCGATCACCTCCTGCCGCACAAGACCGCGCTCGAGCGCCATCTCACTGCGCGCTACGGCGAGCTGTTCGCGGCAGAGTTCGACGTCCTGCTGTACGACCTCACGAGTAGTTATGTCGAAGGCGCCGCGGAGAAGAATCCGATGATGCGCCGCGGGTATAGCCGCGATCATCGACCGGATTGCCTGCAGGTCGTCTTGGCCGTGATCGTCAATGTCGACGGGTTCCCGCTGAGCTACGAAACGTTTGACGGCAACCGCGCCGATGTGACGACGCTCGAGACCGTGATGCGGATGATCGAGCGCAAGTACGGGCAGGCGCGGCGCGTCTGGGTGTTTGACCGCGGCATCGTGAGCGATGCGAATCTCGCGGCCATTCGGCGCCGGGGGGGCCAGTATCTGGTCGGGACGCGGCGGACGACCTTGCGTCACGTGGAGCAGGCGCTGCTGGACGGCCCCTGGACCCAGGTCCGCGACGAGGTCGAAGCGCAACTCGTGCCCATCCCGGGCGGCACCGAAACCTACGTGCTGTGCCGATCGACCGCGCGGCGCGAGAAGGAGCTCGCGATTCGACGCCGGTTCTCGACACGACTGGAAGACCGCTTGCGCGGGCTGGAGAAACGGGTTGCGGCCGGTCGGCTCAAAGACCGCGCGAAGATCGAGCGCATCCTGGGACGCCTCCAGGCCACGTATGCCAGCGTGGCCGATCTGTACGAGATGGCGGTGCGCGACGAGGAAGGCCAGGTGCGGTTGCACTGGGCGCTGATCGAAGACCGGCGCGCCTGGCGCGACGCACGGGAGGGCGCCTATCTGCTGCGCACCAATGTCGCAGGGCAGACGGTCGAAGAGCTGTGGACGAAGTACATCCAGCTGACCGAGGCGGAAGCCGCCTTCCGCGCGTTGAAAAGCGAGTTGGCGATTCGGCCGGTGTTTCATCAGCTGGAGCGACGCGCGAAAGCGCATCTGCTGGTGGCGTTTCTCGGGTACGCGCTCTGGGTCACGTTGAAACATCTGCTCCACCGCCGGGGGACGGGTCTCACACCGGCGAGAGCCCTTGCGCAGCTCGCGACACTGCAGAGCGCGGATATCGTCCTGCCCACGACCGATGGTCGAGAGATCCGGCTCCGCCGTGTGACCGAGCCCACGCCCGAGCAGCAGCGACTGCTCGATCAGCTCGAGATCCCCATCCCCACCCATCTCGAATGGAATGCCGAATGTAGTGCAGACTTTGTGACCGCGTGACCGGATTGCTTAGACTTTCTCGCCGTGTCGCCGATTCCGTGACGAACTTGGGCTAGACAGCTGTGCCTGCATGCTGCTAGCTTTCGGTAATCGAAAGTCGTCCGCGGTCGCGAAGATGGCCGAGGGTCCAGTCACTGCGGCCGTCCCGGCCTCGGCATTGCAGCTCCATCCGCGTGTTCGGGTTATCCTCGATGAAGCTGCCGCCTCAGAACTGACGAGGGCAGAGTACTATCGCACTGTTTACGACGGCAAGCCAGAGTGGCAACGACCCTAGGTGTGCAAGTGCCCGACCGCCGGCACGCTTTAGTGCCCTCAGGTTGTAAGACACTGGGCAGTTGTGCGAGCGACGCCAGTGAAGCCCCCGGTGGTGCGAAAACGCCGTTGGACCTCCTCGTCCAGCCGAAGCTCGTCGCCAAGCGGGCACTAGATGAAATGCAAGTGATTGACACAGCACGCCTTGATCGATCTGGTGAGGGTCGTTCCATGTTCGAAGACTGCCCACCGTAGGGCCGGCAACCGATTCCGGAACAGCTTCAGAGTCGCAGCGATTTCCGCATCCAGTCGTTCCAGGCAGCGCTGGTCGAGGGTTCCCGCAGAAGGCATGCAGGTTCTGGCGACGAGCAGGACGTAACC
>JBOGSE010000674.1:0-2598 GCA_050694895.1 bacterium
GGGGAATAGTTCCCGTGAGCAGCAGGAATCTCCCCCGGGGCCTGCCAATCCCACATACGCACGGGACACTGCGGAGGTGCGGTCAGGCGGCGGCGGTGGACGGCACTCCATGAAAGAGGTGGGGAAAGGCATGCCGAGTGGAACTGTGAAGTGGTTTAGCGCTGAGAAGGGCTATGGCTTCATCACCCCTGACGAGGGCGGCAAGGACGTCTTCGTCCACTACTCTGCGATCCAGTCCGAAGGCTATCGGACGCTCAACGAAGGACAGAAGGTCGAGTACGAGGTCGTGCAGGGCCAGAAGGGTCCGCAGGCCGCAAACGTCAAGATGCTCGGCTAGCCCGCGGGCGAGGTGGGCTGACTGATCGAGCACGCAGTCCAGAACGTGCCGCCTGGTTGAGGGAGGCCGCGCCCGGCCTCCCTGATTGTTTTTCTACAAGAGGCTAGTCGAGTTCGTGCTCGGACGGGTGGTCCCGGAGTCGCCTCACGACCACCTCGAGCATCCTGACGGCCATGTCGGGATTCTCTTTCAAGAGCGCCCTGAAGTCCCACCGGACCAGCTGAAGACAGGTCGTGCGCTCTTTGGCGGTGACGGTCGCGGTGCGCTTCCGCTCTTCCATCAGGGCCATCTCGCCGAAGAACTCGCCCGCCCCCATGTCGCGGATCCGGTGCCCGTTGTGGGTGACTTCAACACGCCCCTGCTTGATGAGGAAAAAGCCCAACCCCGCGTCACCCTGCTTGACGATAGCCGTACCCGGCTCGTAGACCCGCTCCTTCAGGGACCGGGCGATGAACTCCAGTTCGCCCGCCGGGAGCGTGTCGAAGATCGGAACTTTCTCTAAATATGCGACATGTGCCGCCGTCTCTGACATGCGTGATCCTCCCCCCAGAATGGAAAAGACGTTCGTCGGAAACACGTGCCCCCCTCCCGGGAATCAATCCCCCGGCCGCCGCAGTTACCCACAGATGAGACCCCTCGGGGAATCCCGAGAGCAGGAGGCGTTGCGCGGTATGCGCACGACGCAGGTGCTCACCGACATAGACATCCACCGCCCGGCGAACGGGGCGAGCCCCGCCGGGCCGGGCCCCGCGGGAGCCACACCCGCAGAACGGGAGGCCCTTGACGCGTACTCCCAGGCCGTAGTCCACGCGGTTGCACGCGTTGGGCCGGCCGTGGTCAGCGTTGCCCAGTCGCGCCGCGCGCCCGAGCGCCTGCAGCGCCGGGGCCTACCCGAGCTGCACGGCGCTGGCAGCGGCGTCGTCATCGCGCCGGATGGCTACGTGCTGACCAACAGCCACGTGGTGGACGGCGCCGATCGAATCCGGGTCCATCTCCAGGATGGGCGCGACCTCCCCGCCGAGATCATCGGCGACGATCCGCACACCGATCTGGCTGTCATCCGCGTGCCGGAGGGCGGGTTGCCCGTCGCCGGTCTCGGCGACTCATCCCGCCTGCGGGTGGGGCAGCTCGTGATCGCCATTGGCAACCCGCTGGGCTTTCAGGCCACGGTCACCGCGGGGGTCGTCAGCGCGTTGGGACGGACACTCCGCGCTCAGACAGGCCGTCTGATCGCCAATGTCTTACAGACCGATGCGGCCCTCAATCCCGGCAACTCCGGCGGGCCGTTGGTCGACTTCCAGGGCGACGTCATCGGGATCAACACCGCCGTGATCGCAGGATCGCAGGGCATCTCCTTTGCCATTCCCGTGAACACCGCCAAATGGGTGGCTTTCCAGTTGATTCGTGAGGGGCGCGTCCGACGGGCGTACTTGGGGATCCAGGCACAGACCGTTCCGCTGGATCGCCGGATCGCCGTGAGCTACAACATCAACGCGGCTACGGCCGTGCGGGTCACCGACGTGCAACCCGACACGCCGGCCGCCCGGGCAGGATTGCGCGCCGGGGATCTCATCGGCAGGGTCGGAGAGGATGTCGTGACCTCGCTTGACGACCTGACGATGGCGCTTGGGCAGCACCTCATTGGCCAGGCGCTGACCCTGCACGTGGTCCGGGAGGGCCGGTGGATCGAGGTCACCGTCACCCCCGCGGAATTGCCCGCCGACAGCTAGCCGAGACGCGGAGCGGTCGCGTGCGACTACGGCTGCCCGCAGAGGTCGCGTCGTTCCTGCGGCGTCAGCGCGTGGCGCGTCTCGCCACCGCAAACGCGGCCGGACGGCCACACGTTGTGCCTATTTGTTTCGTTGTGGCCGCGGCGACACTGTACACCGTGATCGACCGGAAGCCGAAGCGGGTCGGTCCGAAGGCGTTGCGGCGTGCGCGCAACGTGCGCGAGAACCCGCGCGTAGCCGTTGTCGTCGATGTGTACACCGAGGACTGGTCGCAGTTGGGTTTCGTCCTGCTGGAGGGCCGCGCGCGGATCCTCGAGCGGGGCCGTGCACATTCGAAGGCGCTGACGTTGCTCCGGCGGAAGTACCCACAGTACCGGGGCATGGATCTGGAGAACCGCCCGGTGATTGCCATGAAAATCCAGCGGGCTGCCCGGTGGGGCCGCCTGGCACCCGAACGGCCGAGGGGGCACAAATGAAGCTTGGGATTGGATTGCCGAACACGCTAATGCCCGAGACCGACCGCCGGCTCAT
>JBOGSE010000675.1:0-4323 GCA_050694895.1 bacterium
GCGACCTCGATCGGACCGCCGCGGAGTTCGCAAAGTTCTCGGCGCGCGACGCCGACGCGTTCCGGCACATGATGGCCGAGTACGATTCGGTCAAGGACGCAATCGGCGCCCACCGCTACACGCCCGCGGGATGGGGGCCCTCACTGGACGAACGGCTCGGCGTGCTTCCGGGCGGTGCTGACTGGGTCCGCCGCAATGCCGCGAGCGCCTGGGAGATCATCCGTGATGTGTTCGAGGACTGGCACTGCCGGGCGTTCATGCTGTGGATGTCGTTTATGACCATGCAGCCCCCCGATCGGCCCGGCACCGGCCTGCTGGCATACTCGATCGCGTTCGGCCGGCAGCGCCACAGCTGGACGATGCCGAAGGGTGGGTCGGCGGCGCTTCCGATGGCGCTGGCGCGGGTGATCGAAGCACACCGCGGGACCGTGCTGACCGACAAGCGGGTTGTCCGCCTGATAGTGGAAGGCGGGCGGTGCGTGGGAGTGGAGACCGCCGACGGCGAGCGGTACCGCGCCCGACGGGGCGTGCTCTCGACGATTCACATCAAGGATCTCGTGACGATGGCGCCGACACAGCACTGGGATGATGGGTTCCTCCGCGGCGTCGAGCGATGGCGGCCCGGCGTGTCGATGTTCGTCGCGCACTACGCCACCAACGAACCACCGAAATTCCCGGCCGACGGCGGGACGCTGACAGCGGTGGCAGCCGGCATTCCTACCTCTGTGGAGCGCGTTCTGCGTGTGAGTCCAGAGTTCCACGCCGGCCGGGTGGCTACAGACGATCCGGTACTCCTCGTCATCTGTCCTACGGTGGCCGATCCCTCACGCGCGCCGGCGGACAGGCACGTGCTCAAAGTGATCGGCTTCCAGCCCTACGACCTGCCCGAAGGGACCGGCCGCTGGGATACGATCAAGGATCGTGTGGCCGCCGACAACCTGGCGCAGTTGCGTAAGTATGCGCCGAATCTCACCGATGACAAGATCCTCGCCGCGGTGATCAAGAGCCCGCTCGATCTCGAGCGCCTGAACGCGCACAACTGGCACGGCTCGTGCCACGGCGGCGACATGGACGCCGCGCAGTCAGGAACGAACCGGCCGGTGGCGGGATGGGCGCAGCACCGTATGCCGATCCCCGGTCTGTATCAAACCGGCGCAACCACGCATCCCGGGGCCTCGGTCTCGGCCGGCCCGGGGCGCAACGCCGCCATGGTCATGCTCAAGGATTTTGGGGCGAGCCTCGAGGCCGTGATCGCCGGTGCCCATGCCCGACGCTAGGGTCCAGGCCGCGATTGACAACTGGGCGCCGCGCTTCATCGCGCAGGGCGTAGACTACAATGACTTCGTCCGCACGACGAGCGGCATCGAGCGGTGGGACAACTGGCTGGATGCCTGGTCGGCGACCGGCGACGTGCACGCCGGCCTGGCCCAGGAGGCGGAGGGCGCCGGCCGCATGACCAGCGCCGGCGAGGCCTATGTTCGCGCGGCGCTGTGCTTCCACTTTGCCAAGTTCGTCTGGATGCTCGACATGCGGCGGCACCGGGAGACGACCGACAAAGCGGTCATGGCGCTGCGTGCCGCACATCGCCTGCTCGATCCTGCTGCCGAACGCATCGAGGTGCCCTTCGACGGCACAAGAATGGTCGCCAACCTGCGCCGCCCGCCGCACGATCACGCGCGCGGGCCGGCGGAACGGGCTCCACTCGTTCTGCTGCTGCCTGGGCTCGACTCGACGAAAGAGGAGTTCTTCCACTGGGAAAACGTCTTCCTCGGTCGGGGCATGGCGACGCTCTCGCTCGACGGGCCCGGCCAGGGGGAAACGGGATACGACACGGACATCCGTGCGGACTATGAGGCGGCCGTTGCCGCGGTGCTCGACGCGCTGGGCGGTCGGCGCGACGTGAATCTGGAACGTATTGGGGTCGTGGGCGTGAGCCTGGGCGGGTATTACGCCCCGCGGGCCGCGGCGTTCGAGCCCCGCATCAAGGCCGCCGCCGCGATCGGGGGACCCTACAACTTCGGCGAGTGCTGGCCCCAACTGCCCTCGCTGACGCGCGAGACCTTCGCCCACCACTCGGGGGCTCGCGACGACGAGGACGCGCGCGAGAAAGCGTTGCGACTCAATCTCCGCGAAGTGTTGCCGCGCATCGCACAGCCGCTCCTGGTCGTCTTTGGGAAACTCCACCGCCTGATCCCGTGGCAGCATGCCGAGCGCGTCGCGGCCGAAGCGCCGAACGCTAGGCTGGTCATGTATCCAGATGGCAACCACGTGTGCAACAACATTCCTTATAAGTACCGCCCGCTGGTTGCCGACTGGATGCTGGAGACGTTGCGGCGTGTGGGCTAAGTTTTCGCCGGCGGAGATGGACCGGCGCTGGGCGCTCGCGCGCGGCCTGATGCGGCGGCACGAGCTGGATGGCCTGCTGCTCTACGGCAACTCGGGCGCGAACCGCCACAATCAGGCGAACGTGTTCTGGCTCAGCAACCACCTCGATCTACACCACAATTACCTGCTCGCGCCGCTCGACACCAGTATTCCGCCGGCGCTCTTCGTCGGTCTGGTCAACCACGTGCCGGCGGCGCGCGAGGTCAGCGATATTCCGATCATCGAGTGGGGCGGGTACGATCCCGCCGCAACGCTGACACGGCGGCTCTCCTCCATCGGCCTGCCCCGCGGGCGCCTGGGGCTCGTGGGCGTCAACCACACCTTTGGCGCGGGGATGCCGTACCGGCACTACGCGGCGCTGCGCGAGGCCCTTCCCGATCTGGCCGCGATGGACGTGACGGCCGAGTTCGCCCGTCTGCGCGCGGTCAAATCTCCTGAAGAGATCGACTGGCTGCGCCGGGCGGCGGCGTTCACCGACCGGACCATCGACGCGTTGGCCGCACAGGTGCGTCCGGGCCTGCCCGAGTACGCACTGTTGGGGATCATCGAAGGAGCCTATCGAGCCGACGGGGGCCTTCCGCACATCGCGTTCCTGCGCTCGATGCCCATGGACGAGCCCACGGGATGCGTCCCGGCGCAGAATCCTTCGGCGCGGGTGATCGGGCGGGGCGACGTCATCATCACCGAGATCAGCGCATCGTACTGGGGATACACGGGACAGATCCACAGGCCGATCTTTGTCGGCGCCGACCCAACCGGGCCGTGGCAGCGGCTCTTTGAGACGGCGCGCGCGGCGTACGATCGCATGGCCGCGTCGATCCGGCCCGGCGCGACGGAGCGTGACGTCATCCGCGCCGGGTCGATCATCGGCGAGCGGGGCTACGCCATCTACGACGACCTGATCCACGGGTATGGGGTGGACATCCATCCGCCAATCATCGATCGATCCTGTTGCGCGTACTGGCCGTGGGACTCCTCGCGGCCGGCACCCGATGGCCGCCGGTTCGAATCCAACATGGCGATCGTCATCCAGCCCAATCCCATCACGCCCGATGAGCGGATGGGGCTCCAGCTCGGGGCCCTCACCATCGTCGCCAATGGCGGCGCGGAATCGCTCCACACCGTGCCGTTTGAGCCCATTGTCGTCGGCGCATGACGGCGCCCAGACACCTGTTGAGGAGGTCTTCATGCCGGAGGTCGTAGCCAGGTGGATAAGCGGCAGGCAGGTTGAAGTCCGGTGGATAATACGCTGACGCAGTCCGTGGAGATCGACACGACCGTGGTGGTGGACCGCGCATAGCATGGCGGCCCCCAGGATCGTTATCGATCAGGTCAGCAAGTACTTCCAGCAAGGGGCCATGCCGGCACTGGAGGCCTGCTCGCTGGACGTCCACACGAACGAGCTGCTCTGCCTGATCGGCCCGAGCGGCTGCGGCAAGACCACCCTGCTGCGGATTATCGACGGGCTGGTCGCGCCCGACGCCGGGCGCGTCCTCATCGAGGGCGCCGAGGTGGCCGGACCGCGGCACGATGTCGCGATGGTCTTCCAGCATTTCGGGCTCTTCCCCTGGAAGACCGTGTACGACAACGTGGCGTACGGTCTGCGGGTGCACGGACGGCCGGAGGACGAGGTTGCCGCATCGATCCCGCGGTACATCGACCTGATGGGGTTGCGGGGCTTTGAGCGAAGCTACCCTTACCAGCTGTCCGGGGGCATGCAGCAGCGAGTCGGGCTGGCCCGGGCCCTTGCCGTCGATCCCACGGTGCTGCTGATGGACGAACCCTTTGGCTCGCTCGATGCGCAGACGCGAGAGCTCATGCAGGAGGAACTCCTCCGCCTGTGGCGGATTCAGCCCAAGACGATGGTGTTCGTGACGCACAGCATCGACGAGGCGATCATCCTCGGAGACCGGGTCGCATTGATGTCGAGCCGGCCCG
>JBOGSE010000676.1:0-1817 GCA_050694895.1 bacterium
GCGAACCGCAGGACATCGGTCATCAGAACGGTCATCAAGGCTCTAGACCAACTGCTGGCAAACACGACCGGGCTGGATACGCAGTGGCAGGCCCTCAAGTCCGCACTCGAAGATACCGCTCCCCCGGGACCGAGCATCGGCAAATAAGTGGAACCGCCGAGGGAACCCATGCTAGCGGAGAATGTAGCGTGACCACCCCACAGCCTCTCGAAGACATCCTCCTCCTCGACCTGACCACCATCGTCTCGGGCGGAACCACAACTTCCGTTCTGGCCGACTTTGGCGCGCGGGTCATCAAGATCGAGAACCCGCGGGGCGGGGATCCGCTCCGCGCGTGGAAGCCGGTCAAGAACGGCGTCTCACTGTGGTGGAAGGTACTCGCCCGCAACAAGCAATCCGTAACGCTCAATCTCCACAACGCGCGCGGGCAGGATCTGCTCAAGCGTCTGGTCGCCCGCGCCGACGTGCTCGTCGAGAATTTCCGGCCGGGCACCCTCGAGCGGTGGAATCTGGGCTATGAGACGCTGTCCGGGGTCAATCCGAAACTGATCATGGTCCGCATCTCTGGGTTCGGACAAACCGGCCCGTACCGCGACCGTCCGGGGTTTGGTACGGTCGCCGAAGCGATGAGCGGTTACGTGGCGTTGTCGGGGTTTGCCGATGGCCCTCCGGTGCTGCCGCCGATCCCGCTGGCGGACGAGGTCGCCGGGCTCGTGGGCGCGCTCGCGGCCCTCATGGCACTGCACCATCGCGACCGGGCGGATGGGCGCGGCCAGATGATCGACATCGCGCTCTACGAGCCTCTCTTCCGTCTCCTCATCCCCTACGTCCCGCAGTATGCGCTGCTGGACGAAATTCAGGAGCGGGCTGGCAATCGGTTCGCCGGTGCTGCGCCGCGCAACCTGTACCGCTCGGGTGACGGCGAGTGGGTGGCGATCTCCGCGACGACACAGCGAACCTTTGAACGACTCGCGCAGACCACGGGAAGGTCTGACCTGTTATCCGACGTACGGTTTGCCGATAATTCGAGTAGGGTGGCGCATGTCGAGGACCTGGATGCGATCATCCAGGACTGGATGGGCGCCCGGCCCCTGGACGAGATTCTGCGCACGCTCGAGGAGGCCGAAGCCGTGGTCGGGCCGGTCTATCATACCCCGCGCATTCTCTCCGACCCGCAGTTCCGGGCGCGCGGCAACATTGTGGTCGTACAAGATGCCGAACTGGGCGCGATCCCGATGCCCGGGATCGTGCCGAGGTTCTCGCGCACGCCGGGGCAGATCCGACACGCCGGCCCGCGCCTGGGCGAGCACAACGAGACGGTCTACGGCGAGCTGCTCAATTTGTCGCCTGACGATCTGGGTCGCCTGGCGCAGGAAGGAGTGATCTAGCCTGCGGCTGCGGCGTAGCCTGCTCTTTGTTCCCGCCGATCAGGAGGCGAAGGTGCGCAAGGCGACCGGGCTCGCTTGCGACGGCGTGATCCTCGATCTGGAAGATGGGGTCTCACCACCGCGCAAGGCAGACGCGAGGATCGCGGTGTTCGGGGCGCTTGGGCTGTCATTCGGCCCGCGTGAGCGCCTGCTCCGCATGAACGCGTTGAGCTCGCCGTGGGGCGAGGACGATCTTGCGGCGCTACGCGGGGCGAGCGTGTTGCCCGACACCGTGGTGATCCCCAAAGTTGACACTCCTGAACAGGTCCTCGCCGTGGCCCGCGCGCTTGAGGGCCAACCGGTCGATCTGCTGCCACATATCGAGACGGCCCGCGGGCTGCTGGCCGCGGCCGCCATCGCATCGTGCCATCCGCGCGTCAGCGGGCTGTT
>JBOGSE010000677.1:0-1499 GCA_050694895.1 bacterium
ACTCGTGACGGACGTTCATGTGAACGGTGTCGATCTCGAATACGTGGACGAGGGTTCGGGCGTGCCAGTGGTTTTCTCGCATGGGGGCGGCTCGGATCTCCGTTACTGGGAACCCCAGCGGGAGGTCTTCGCGGCGCGCTACCGGTTCGTCACCTACAGCTATCGGTTCCACGGAACGCGCGCATGGCCAGAGGAGGGCGACTACTCGGCCGACGCGCATGTCGCCGACCTGGTAGCGATCATGCGCCGGCTGAAGGCCAGGCCCGTCCACCTCGTTGGGTTCTCCCGCTGGATACCGCTGCGCGCGACGCTGCACGAGCCCGGCCTCGTTCGCAGCCTGACTATCATCGAACCGAACGTGCCGTGGCTGCTGGAGGGCCGTCCCGAGGGCGAGGCCATCCTCGCGTGGTGGCGCGACGAGAACGAACGCGTTCAGGCGGAGGCGGCAGGCGATATGGAACGCCGTGCGAAGCTGTGGTTCGAGCTCGTCAACAACCGAGGACCGGATACCTTCGACGCCCAACCCGAGGGTTTCCGCCGGATGTGGCTCGACAACTTCAACGCGAAGCGGCCCGCAGCCCCACCGCCGGAACCGCTGACGTGCAAGCAGCTCGGCGCGATCACCACGCCGACGCTCGCGATCGGCGCCGAGTACGGCATGCCCTACTCGCGGCGGATCATCGACGCGCTCGCCGGGTGCATCCCCGGCAGCCGCCTGGTGGTTGTCCCCGGCGTGACGCACTTCATGAGCTACCAAGAGCCCGGCGTGTTCAACCAAGTGATCCTGGACTTCCTCGCCCAACATTGATGAGGATGATTCGGCCGTGCTGTCCGCCGTATAACTCGCGGCGGGAGCCGCCAGGTCGTTAGAAGGACAGGAGGGGTCGACACCGCGGTGGTGGCTAGCAAGGGCGCAGCGAGATCGAAGCCGAGGTTCACTCACCTCCAGGGGCAGTACTTGGCCTTCATCGAGACATACACGACGCTCTATGGGGTAGCTCCCGCGGAGGCTGACATGCAGCGGTTCTTTCGCGTGACGCCGCCCGCGGTTCATCGCATGGTTCTGGCGCTGGAAGAGCGCGGGCTCCTCAGGCGTGTTCCCGGCGAGAGCAGGAGCATAAGGCTGCTTCTATCTTGGGACGAGATTCCGAAGCTTGAGCGGCGTGGGAGAGATGGTGCCTTCTCTAACCCCGCGCTGCAGCGGACCGGGTGCTCGCGATGCTCGCACCTCGGCCGCTGACCCCGAGCGTTCGAGCTCGCTGGCGAAGCCAAGAACGACCCGCAGGAACACTGGGCTGCTTTCACCTAAGGGCTCGTTCTCGGCCGAGGAGTTTCTTCGGGGCTGGTCACGCGGCAACGCTGCCGCGTACCGCTACATTCTGCGATCGCATGGCTCGTCTGACACCTGTACCTTGCCCACAGGTCGAGGCGCTCGAGGGCAGACCAAGCGATTAGGTAGTTCACGCCGTCTGGGACCGCGGCGGTCAGGGGAGAATTCT
>JBOGSE010000678.1:0-1718 GCA_050694895.1 bacterium
GATTCCCACGGATCATACTCCTGCCCGCGAATCCAACGATAGGCATGAAAACCGCTGTGGTAGTTCATTCCCGGCGCGCGGTAATGATAACAATCCGAGATCAATCCACACACATAGCCTTCGCTGCGGAGAATCTGTGGAAGAGTGATCTCACCGGGGTGCAGGGGTCCCCACGGGCGGAATGGCAGCGCGCGCTGGCCCGTCATGAGCACATACCGCGCGGGGATCGTGGGGAGAGCTTCTGGGTAGGCGTTCGTGAACACCACACAGCTTCGGCTGAAGGCATCGAGATGAGGCGTCTGGGCAACCGGTACATCAGGGAACGACCGGCGCCCTCGATGATAGGCGCCGACGTGATCCTGACGCAGGCTATCGAGCACCAGGACAATGAGGTTCACGAACATCGCCCCCCAAGCGCGTCACCGCTGGCTCGCCTGTTCGTAGAACTCATGCAGTACCGCCGAGGCCGGACTGCTAATCTGATCCGCCCCGGCCTCCAGCACCGTGGCGAGCGTGCGGCCGAGATCCGGCTCGTGCGCGTAGAGTGTCCACACGTCGACAAGAGCTCCCGGTTTGCGCGTGTGAATGACCCGAATCGGGTTGAACTCATCCGCAAGCGCCTGAAACAAGAACTCCTTCCGGACGTAAAACTCGCTTGCGCCGGGCACCAGGTCGAGCAGCGCCTCGACGCGGTCTTCCAGATAGCCCGCGGTGGGCATGAGCCGGCGGTAGCCAAGAGGATGGTCGTCGAGGTACCCGTAAGCGTTGACGCGCAACGGAAGGCGTGCGAGCTCGTCCACGGGAGCATCGAGATAGTAGGCGAAATCGAGCCCAACCTCCACAGCGGGCTCCACCCGGCGCAGCATCCTGAGATTCCAGTCAGCGAGGCATCCTATCACCACGCGCAGCTGGGGGTTCGCGCGGAGCGGAGCGATGGCCTCGAGCAGCGCCGTCGCGATCTTGCGGGAAATCGGCTCGAGGAGCTTCAAGTCCACCTGAATTTTGAGTAGGCGGCGGACCTGGCGCAGGACGTCGACGACTTCGGCAAGGGTAGCCGGAGGTTCGTCGGAATTTCTCAGGCGTAGGGCTTTGAACTCGTCCCGCGTGATCGCTCGCAGCTCGCCGTGGCCGCTGGTTTCTCGCTCGAGGGTCGCATCATGGAGCAGGACAAACGCCGCGTCGCGGGTCACATTCACGTCGAATTCGACGACCTCGGCGCCCGCCGCGAGGACCGCTGTGAGGGCCGCAACCGAATTTGGCGGATGAGTATGGAGACCGCTGAGGAGCCGATGATACTTGAGGAGAACCTTGCGGCCCTTGTACACCAGGTGGCCGCGTGGAGTGCGGCTCACAGCCCGATCCGCTTCCCAGCCTGATCGAAGATATGGAGACGATCCTGGCGGTAGCCCAGGCGGACTTCGGCGCCGGGGGCCGGTCGCGCGCTTCCATCGGCGAGCACTTTGAAGTCATTCTCACCGACCTTGAGCGTCACCAGCGTCTCCCGACCCAGCGGCTCGGTGATCACAACGCGTGCCGGAATCTGGCCCGCGAGGTGGGCATCCTCGGGGCGTATGCCCAGCACCCCGGGTCCCCGGGGATGGCCGGTGGGCGCGGGAATGCGCAGCGCGCCGGCCGCAAAATGCCCGTTCTCGAACAGGCCGTCGAGCAGGTTCATCGGCGGGTGGCCCACGAAGCGCGCCACGAAGGTGTTGGCCGGC
>JBOGSE010000679.1:0-1551 GCA_050694895.1 bacterium
CCAGCTCTTGGAGTAATACTAGCAGTAGCGCTAGGGCTTCGAACAGGGCCGCGACCCTCGGGGGGAGCCTCAGCCCAAGGAGTTGGAGAATCCGGGCTAGCCGCCTGACCGCAGCAAGCGCTGCCAGACCGGCCAGTGGCCTCAGTGCTCTGACGATCGCGTTCACAGGCCCTGAGAGTACCGAAAGGATCCGGGCTATCTTGCAGATATCCTCCCTGAGCCCGGCTTCGGCGGCGAGCTGCCCGACGATCAGTGGCCAAGGGACCCCCCCATCGTTGACGAACCTCGCTATCCTCCGGAGGTCCCTCAGGGAATAGGGACGCGGGGGCCGGATCTGGACCGGCTTACAGATGATCTCTATCGGCATCGTC
Source organism: bacterium (assembly GCA_050694895.1). Lineage (GTDB taxonomy): Bacteria > Sysuimicrobiota > Sysuimicrobiia > Sysuimicrobiales > Humicultoraceae > JBQTJP01. The sequence goes on from JBOGSE010000679.1 coordinate 372, forward strand.
ATGTTCCACGTGGAACGCTATTGGTAACCCTAGCCCGCTCGGGTCATCCTCCCCCCCTAGAGGGTCCATCGCCCATAGGGCGCAGCACAACTCGTACTTGAGAGCCATCATCCAGGCTCGAAACCGGCGCCTCTCCCCTTTGTCAGGCACCTTCACCGCCCAGAGTAGCCCTGGAGCATCCCATTTCGATATATCGAGACGCGTCCCCGCCCCTTTTTGGATTAATTCCTCTACTTTGGCTTCCGCGGCGGCGGTTAAAAGCCCTTCCTGGCCTTGCGAGCAATGCAAGGCGGCTTCCACTGTGTCTCGCCGGCCCACCACGCCCCACCACCGCCCACACCAGTGCCCTGCCAGCGCTTTCTGCAGGGCCACGCCGCGCTTCGTCAGGTATTTCGACATGTACCGTAGGGCCCCTGTAGGGGCCCTTATGGTCTCGATCCGTGTCCCCGCCGCCAGATGGGACGGATGTTCTGTCCCAACAACCTCGTACCAGGCTTGCGATAGCCACTCCTTTGGGACTCGGAACGATAGAAGGCAGTGGAAGTGAAACCAACCGCCCTTGTGTAGCTCCATCGCCCAGCAAAGCGAGGCGCCGAGGCGCCAATGAGGGGACCTCTTGAGTCTTCCGACGAACGCCCATAGCCACTCCTTTGCTCTGGTGGGGTCGCCCGCCCCAGGGGCCCACGACGGGACTGTGAGAGTGAGTAGGCCTGCGTAGTCAGCCTCGGCAGCCTCAAGATAGCGGCGCAGACGCGCAGCAGAGCGATCGCTAAACCCTTGAACAACGCCCCTGCGTGCGGGGGCCAGTACCGCCGTAAGCTTATCGCTGTACCCATAGATGTTGGACCCGTGTAACATTAGCCGCTGCATGGCAACATCCTCCGGCTGCTACACCGTTGTGCCGTGTTGAGGGGCCGGGCTCTCTTTCAGCGGAGAGCCCGGCCCCTTGTTTTTCCCGGAGATTATATCTCCGTCGAGATATGGCCTATAGACAAGCCCAGGGGAGGGCTACTCGGGTCGGACCGTGGAGCGGTACGGATCGGCGTCCCGCCCCTCCGCCCACGCCTCTAGGAAGCTGAGCCTTTCCCACAGCTCATCGACCGCTCCCCATGCATCGTCGAGCTTGTCTCTAAGGGAATCCAACTCCTCTATCCTCACCCACGCCTTGGCGAGGCTTAGG
>JBOGSE010000680.1:0-2130 GCA_050694895.1 bacterium
ACTCGAACGCCGACGGGTCCGTTCAGTACATCGAGTTCTTTACCGACACGAACAGCGAGGAATTTCTCTCGGGCCGCACCCTCCAGTCCGATGCGAATACCTTCGTCTTCCCGAACGATCTCCCGATCGAAACCGCAAACCGCCACTTTCTGGTGGCCACCCCTGCCTTCGCCTCGCAGTGCGACCAGCCGTTCGCCCCGGACTACACGTTCACCACACAGACCTTTCACAGCCTCGTAGCGGACACGCTTGTCTTCGAAGCCGTGGGTTGTGTCACCATGCCCTGTGATACCTTCGCCTACACCTCCGGGGAGCTCCCCACCGACGGCTACTACGCGCTCCACGAGGCTTTCGGGGATACCACGGGCACGACCCGCACCGAAGCGGCCAACTCTCCGACGAACTTCGCGGGGCAGGTCTGCCTCCCGGAGCCCTCGGGATGGCGGATGCAGGCCGCGGGCTTGGCGGGCGTGCTCGGCCTCGCGCGCTGGCGCAGGCGTCGGGCGCATTAGCCCGGATTATTCACGAAGAACCGTGAAGGTGCCGGTCTGAGGGTCGCGATCGGGCTCATTGCCGGCCCTTGCACCTCATGCGGCCGCAGGCGGTGAAAGAGTCCGACGATCGATAGCCGGAGACCGCGACGAGAGCGGGGAATGCCTGGCTCAGCCCACACGTCTCGCGGCGGTCGATCTTGTCACGTTTTAGTCTGGTAGCTCGCTATGCGGGAAGGCCACCCAAGCGAGTGGCGATCCGAGCCCACGTGGCGCGACCGGGGAAGCGCCGGGGCAGGTGGAGCACGATGCGGCGCACGGAGACCTCGATCCAGGCCGCGAGCTTGAGCAGCCGCGTGCGCAGCGTACCGACTTGCGCGCGGGCACAGTCGGTGTGTCGCGCGCGCAGCCGAAGCTCCTGCATCAGGACGTAGGCGGCGGCCGTGAGCAAGACGCGAAACTGGTTGGCGAGGAAGCGAGAACAGCTCGTGCGGTCGATCGCGAGATCGTTCTTGAGCTCCTTGATCCGATTCTCCGGGTCGCCCCGATCGGTGTAGATCGCGTAGACCCGTTTGGGGGCGTGGTGCAGGTTGGTCACGACGAAGCGCGCGTTGTCCTTCGGCTTCCGGCCTTCGAGGCGGACGACCTCGGCCTTGTACACCACGCGTCGCCGGTGGGGCCAGGTGTGCTTCGTCTGGTAGCGGGTTTCCCCGAAGACGTGCGCGGTCTCGCCGCGCTCGCGCGAGAGCCGCCGCGCCGTACCGAGCGCGCGCCGCGCGCGTTGCTTGAGCGGCTTGGAGGCCTGCAGCCCGACGACGTATTCGACCCCGGCCCTGTCCAGGAAGTCCAGCACCTCGGGAGTCCCGAACCCGCCGTCCAAGCGAACGAGGATCCGCGCCTTCGGAAATGCGGCCTCGAGCTTCGCGAGCAACCGCCGCAGGATCGCCACCAACCCCCGCGAAGCCGTGCTGTTGCCCGGCCGCAGCACGGCGCAGCACAGGTACTGCTCGGCCTCGTCGTTGAACGAGAGCGTCCCGATCAGCGGCAGGTAGCAGTAGGTGTCGTAGTAGCCATGGAAGAACGTGAACTCCTGCTGGCCGTGGGTCGGATCGTCCGTAGGATCGAAGTCGAGCGTGATCCGCCGACAGCGAGACCCCAGGCGTCGGCGATGACGCTCGATCACGGCGTCCGCCAAGGTCTCGGCTATCCGGTACAGATCCGTACGTTGGAAGGTGTTCTCGAAGCGCGACAGCGTGGGCTGCGAGGCCAGCGACTCCCCGTCGACCGGGTCGCGATCCACCAGCAGCTTGTGCATCGGATCGTCCGCCAGCTCCCGGGCATCGTTGCCGTCCGGGTAGCCCAGCGCGATCGCAAAGATTCGCTGCTGCAGCAGCTCGGCAAACGTGTGCGCGATCTTCCCCGGCTGGCGCGGATCGCGCAGGCAGGCGGCCAGGGACGTCGTCAGCCCCAGTGCTTCATCGATGCCTTTGAGCAACAGCGCGCCCCCATCCGAGCTGCTGTGCTCTTCGTCCATCTTCACGAGCAGCGGCTTCGCCGCGAGATCGGGAAACAGAACACTCTGTGCGATACGATCGTCGTGCACGAAGAGGCCCTTCTTGCGGAGGAACGGGTTGGCAAC
>JBOGSE010000681.1:0-2719 GCA_050694895.1 bacterium
GGCATCGGCAGCGGGCGGCAGGCCCGCCTGAACTTGCACGCGTATCGGCGTGCCGTGCATGCGGACGAGGTCGTCAATGGTCATGGTGAGCGTCCATTTTCCCATACGCAGACCTGGCATGACGAGCGTGTCGTCGGGGGTTGGCGAGGCGACAGTCGGGACCTGCATCATAAGCAGGACGAGAAAGAGGAACACGCCGGTGATCCCGGCTCGAGATGGCACTCGCTGTAGGCGGTCCGGCATCGAACGTCCTGACTATGTCGCCCGGGGCAACGCCGGCTCGATCATCCGCTTCAACGCCTCCGGCGACCCCTGCACGGCGGCACGCTGCATGAACTTGTAGATCGCTCGCAGCCCGCCGAGCTCCTCGCCGCCGCCGGCTCGTCCCGGCCCGCCGTGGACGGTCACGGGTGTCGCTGTGCCGTATCCGGTGGACTCTTTCGCGGCCTGCTCGTTGGTGATCATCAGCAAGCGGCCGTGGTATGGTGCCAGGGCCAGCGTGAGCTTCCCCATGGTCGCCTCATCCGCGGTGTACGCCGAGGCCACGAGACTCCCCTCGCCACGCCGTGCTACCCCGATCGCCTGGTCGAGATCCGAGCAGGCCATCACCGTCGCCACCGGTCCAAACGCTTCCACCGTGTTCACCACGCGAGCGCTGGCAGCATCGCGAGAGCGGAGCAGGATCGGCTCAAGGAAGGCTCCCTTGCCCGGCGCGCTGCTCCCACCTTCAAATTCGACGCGGTGCGGGTTGCCGAAGACGGTGTCTGACTCTTGCGTGACCACCCCCACACGCTCGCGCACCTCGGTGAGCGCTCTCTGGTTGACGAGCGCTCCCATCGTCACGCCCTCGATCTTTGGATCGCCCACGCGGATTTTGCCCAACGACTCGCGCAGGGCGTCGATGACGGCGCCTTCCCGCTCTATCGGAACGAGGATCCTGCGCACGCACGTGCACCGCTGACCGGATTTGTTCCGCATCTCGCCGACCGCGGTGTCGATGAACGCGTGGAACAGGGGAGCGCTCGTTCCCACGTCCGGCGCCAGGATGAGGCTGTTGAGCGAGTCGGTTTCCACGTTCAACCGGACGGCGTTGCGGATCACCGCGGGATGCGCGCGGATCTGCCCGCTCGTATCGGCCGACCCGGTGAACGAGATCATATCCTGGTTGGTCACGTGGCCGAGGAGGTCGCCCACCGAGCCGCAGAGCATTTGCAGCGCGCCGTCGGGCACCACACCCGATTCGATCAGCAGTTCAACCATCCGGAACGTGAGCCATGCGGTATCCACCGCGGGCTTCACCAGGCTCGGCACGCCTGCCAGCAGCGAAGGCCCCAGCTTTTCCAGCATCCCCCAGGACGGGTAGTTGAACGCATTGATCTGAATCAGCCCGCCTTCCAGCGGGACCCAGACGTGCTGGCCGCCGAAATTGCCGCCCCTGGACATCGGGATCGCGTCGCCATCGACGAGAAATGTGCTGTCCGGCAGGTTCCTCCGGCCCAGGCTGCTGTACGTCCCGAGGGTGAAGATGCCGCCTTCGATGTCGCCGTGCGCGTCCGCCCGGGTGACGCCGTAGGTGTAGGCGATCTCGTAAGATTCTTCCAGGTGCTGGTTGAGGACATCGCACATCTGCTTGAGCATGGCGGCGCGCTGCTGGAAGGTCATCGCCCGCAACCTGGGGCCGCCGACCCTCCGCGCATAGTCCAGCGCGGCGCGCAGATCCAGTCCCTCGCTCGTACACTGCGCGATCGGCTCGCCGGTGATCGCGTGCGTCAGGACGCGCGGGTGGCCGCTCCCCGCGTGCCACCGGCCGCACAGATAGCTCTTGAGCGTCACCACGTGGCTTCCGCCTCCTAGACCGCTGTCACGCCACCGTCCACAGCAAGGACCTGGCCTGTGATGTATCCACCGGACGGTGCCACCAGGCAGAGCGCCGCGCCGAGGAGGTCGTCCGTCGTGCCGACCCGCCGCAGCGGAATGCGATCGATAATTGTCTGTCCGCCCCGCTCGATCACTTTTTCTGACATCCGGGTCGGGACGAACCCGGGGGCGAGCGCGTTGACGGTAATGCCGTGCCGGGCCCACTCGGCCGCCAGTTGCCTGGTCAGGGCCAGGATCGCTCCCTTGCTGGCGGCATATCCGGCGACAGGAAGCACCTCCGGTAATGAGCCACGCAGGCCTGCGACCGAGGCGACGTTGAGGATGCGGCCGTAGCGCCGCGCAATCATGCCGCGCGCAACCGCCTGACACATGAGGAAGGTTCCTGTCGCGTTGGCATCCATGACCTCGCGCCACCGCTCGATGGGCATCAATTCCGCCAGCGCGCCCCACGTGCGGCCCGCCGCGTTGACGAGAATGGACACATCGCCGATGGCGGCGTGTGCGCCCTCGACGGTGCGACTGACCTGGTCTGCGTTCGCGACATCCGCGGCGAAGGCGGCGCAGGTGATGCCGGCGTCGCGCAGCGCTTGTGCGGCGGGCTCCAGCCACTCCGCCCGGCGGGCCACGATCGCGACCCGCGCGCCTGCCTCCCCGAGCGCCCGCGCAATTTCGAAACCAATGCCGCGCGATCCGCCGGTGACGATCGCCCCCTGCCCCTGGAGGCTAAAGAGCCGCTCGAGGACGCCGCCGGACACGATAGAGCTTCCTGAGCACCGCGATCTGGCCGACGTGGTAGGCGATGTGGGACGCGCAGCCGAGCAGCAGTTGCGCCGTCGCATAC
>JBOGSE010000682.1:0-1936 GCA_050694895.1 bacterium
GGTACATCTCCTGCTCGTACCAGTGATCGTGCAGGGGCGTCTCCGCGCCGGGCGCGACCTCGAAGATACGCATCGCAAAATTTTCGGCGCCGCGTTTCTGGTCGATCACCCAGCGGATTTTCACGCCGGGCATCGAGGCAGGCTCATCGGCCGGGACGTCCTCGGGGCGGAAGATTTCCATGGTCGTGTCTCCTTTGCACCGGGACTTTCTTGGACGCCACCGCTCGTTCCTGCGTAGTGAGCATGGACTCGAGGTCGCATGCGGACGACACCGCTGCGCGTCTTCAGCGCCTCGTCGAGGACCTGAAGCGCAGAGGATGCATCCGGACCGCCGGCGTGGAAGCGGCGTTCCGTGGCGTCCCCCGGCATCTCTTCGTACCGGGGGCGCCGCTGGACGACGTGTATGGCGACAAGGCCATACCCACGAAGCGATCGGCCGACGGGGCGTTCATCAGTTCGTCTTCACAACCGGCCATCATGGCACTGATGCTTGAGCAGCTCGGGCTTGCCCCGGGCCAGCGTGTGTTGGAGATTGGGGCTGGCACCGGCTACAACGCCGCGCTCATGGCGCACATCGTCGGCGAAACCGGCGAAGTCACCACGATGGATATCGATGAGGATCTCGTTGCGGGGGCGCGCGAGCATCTCGCGGCCGCGGGATTCGATCGGGTGCGGGTGGCATGCGGAGATGGAGGGCTTGGGCATCCCGAAGCCGCGCCGTACGACAGGATCATTTTGACTGTCGGCGCATGGGACATCACGCCGGGCTGGCGCGAGCAGTTGAAGCCGGGTGGGCGTCTGTTGCTTCCACTGTCCATCAAAGGTCCGCAGATGTGCGTAGCGTTTGAGCAGGCCGATGGTCATCTGCAGAGCGTGTCTATCGAAGAGTGCGGCTTCATGGCGATGCGCGGCGCGTTCGCCGGCCCGGGAGGCTACGTCCAGATTGGTGAGATCAAGCTCGGCGTCGCGGACCCAGGCAGGATCGACCGCGACGCCATCGGCGAGTGGTTGAATGGTCCTCTCCGCGACCTCCCAACGGGTATTCGCGTCAGAACGATCGAAGCGTTTGGGCCGTTGACCCAGTGGCTGGCGTTTCGTGAGCCCGGCTATTGTTCTGTCGCCGTGCCCGCCGACGCCGCGGACCGCGGCCTCATTCCGGATCTCTTCCGTTGGTCGGGGGCATCAGTGGCTCCCAGGTACGCGCTCACGGTTGGTGTGGTCGGCGAGAACGCGCTGTGCATGCTCATGCGGTCTCCCGAGGCAACGGCGGAGCCGGTGGCTGAGACCACGGGAGCGGCGCCGTTCGAGATCTATCTCCGCACCTGTGGCCCGGACGATACGCTCTCGCATCGTGTGATCCAGCACATCAACGCCTGGGAGGCTGCCGGCCGCCCATCTCGGAAAGGGCTTCGCATCAGGGTGTATCCGAGGGAGGCTGGTTATCGACCGGTCAACGGCGAACTGGTGGTGGACAAACGCTGGTCGCGACTCGTGCTCGACTGGCCAAGAGGAGAGTGAGACTCAGTGATTGAGTATGCTCCAAAGATTCACGAGTATCTGGACAAACTCGTTCCGCCTCGTCCCTCCGAAATGCTTGCAATGGAGGCCTACGCGAAGGAGGCGCGGTTTCCGATCGTGGGGCCGGCAGCCGGCTACATGTGCTATCTCATCGCGCGGATGATTGGCGCGCGCCGCATCTTCGAGATGGGATCTGGCTATGGCTATTCGACGGCCTGGTTCGCGAGGGCCGTGCAGGAGAACGGCGGCGGGACGGTGTTCCACGTTGTGTGGGATGAGGACCTCTCGCGCCGGGCCCGAAAGCATCTAAGCGCGCTTGGCTTCGACGGCATCGTGCAATACCGTGTGAGCGAGGCGGTGGCGGCGCTGCGGCAGACCGACGGACCGTTCGACCTGATCTTCAACGACATCGACAAAG
>JBOGSE010000683.1:0-1692 GCA_050694895.1 bacterium
ACGGTGATGATCTTCTCAAGCTTGTCCAGGTGAGCCGGCTGCCCGTAGGGCGCCATCCCCATCACCTTGTACTCCCCGCTGTTGACCTTGAACCCCAACCAGCCGGTGAAGGCCGAGTAGAGCAGACCCAGGGAATGGGGAAAGCGCATCTCCGCATCCAGGCCGATCCGATTGGGCAGGCCGTTCCCCCAGTCGGCGGTGGCCCGCCCCAGCGCCGTGGTCGTCCATTCGCCGACGCCATCCACGGTCAGCACTGCCGCTTCGGCGAACGGCGAGCAAAACATCGCGCTGGCGGCGTGGCTCAGGTGATGTTCGACGAACAGCACGCGGTCGGCGGGCACGCCCAGCTTGGTCGTGATCAGCGACTTCAGCCACAGCTTCTCGCTGAACCAGGCGATCATCGCCTCCCTGAAGACACGCCAGGAGCGCGGGTAGGTGCTCAAACTGGAGAGAAAAATGCGTTCGAACTTGAGCAGGGGTTTCTCGTAGAAGACAACATGGTCAAGCGCCTTTGCCGAGATGCCCGCCTCGCGCAGACAATACGCTATCGCGTGTTCGGGAAAGCGATGGTCGTACTTGACCCGCGTGAACCGCTCTTCCTGCGCGGCGGCGACCAGGTCACCGTCTCGCAGCAGCGCCGCGGCGGCATCGTGATAAAAGGCGGAGATCCCGAGGATGTGCACGCTGGTCCTAGAACGCTTGCCTGGCCCGGGCCAAGCCTGCCTCGGTAGACCCGCGCGCCTCCCACGCCGACCGTACCCGCCGGGGGTCGACCGGACGGATCCGCAGCGCATTGCCGAACGCACTCATGACCAGCCCGTACGGACAGAGCACGGTGAAGTAGAAGACCGTGAGCAGAAGACGCGACTGGAAGTCGCCCAACGAGTGCCCGAAGGCCTTCCAACCCTCCCAGAGACGTCGCAGCGCAGGCACGGGTCGGCTAAAAGAGTGTATAGATGAATGGTCCGATGCCGGCCGCACTACCGAGGATGATCACCGCGGCGAACAGCAGCAGAACCACCATGCACGGGATCAGCCACCACAGGCGGCGTGCCCAGAGGAACATGAAGAGCTCCTGAAGCGTTCCAAGGATCCCGCGAATCGCGGTCATGTACGGCGCCTCCTTAGATCAATAGATCAATCTCGCGGCACGGTGACGGCGGATGAGGGCCGCCGGGCACCGGCCCAGCCGGCGAAGAGCGCCAGCGTCATCCCATACGCGCAGGCGCCGGCAAGCCAGGCCCACGAGTGAACCACCGAATGCACTGGTGTCGAAAACAGCCATCCCAGAAGAAGACGACCCGCGATCCACAGAAGGAGGCCATAGAACGCTCCGATACCCACCAGGGGCCGCCACGGCAGCCGCTGCTGCGACGACGCGTAGAGCCCTCCAAGGACGGCCCCCACGAGCCCATGGAGGACCAGCCCCGGGGCGCCCGCACCGATGCCACCCATCCCGGCCATCCAGTTCAGCCAGGTGGCCACCTTCTCCTGGGGACCGGATCCCAGCGCGGACACTGCGGCCAGCATCACAAAAGACCCGATGACGCCGGCCGCGGCCCCCTCGAGCGGACGCAGCAGCAGGTCTTGCGTCTGATAGGGCGAGTCCGAAACCATGTGCTACCCCAAAGGGAATTGTGCCCGCAAAGACGCTCAATTGGTAAAATTCTATCATAGTCGCACCGGTGCGGA
>JBOGSE010000684.1:0-3588 GCA_050694895.1 bacterium
ATGCTGCCGGTGATTCGCCCGGCGCTGGGGGCGCTCGCGCTCTTTGAATTTGTTGCCATCTGGAACTCGTTCCTCTGGCCGCTCATCGTGCTCAAGACGCCCGACAAGTATCCCCTGGCGGTCGGGCTCCTGTACCTCTCCGGGCTGTTCGCCCACAACACACGCGCCGTCGCGGCGGGAGCGGTCTTGATGACCGTGCCGATCATCGCGGTCTTCCTCTTCACGCAGCGGTTCTTCATGCGCGGCCTGACGGTGGGGGCGGTCCGGTGAAGCGGTACGTCTTTATCCCGCTCGACGACCGGCCGGCGACACGCGAGGTTGTGCTGGACCTGCTGCCCCTCACCGAGGCGACCTGGAACACCCCGCCCAAAGAGCTCCTGGGCCGCGGCCGGCGTCCCGCCGATCTCGACGCGCTGTGGCGGTGGGTGGACCGCGAGGCGGATGCGGCGGACGCCGTGATCGCGTCGTCAGAGGTTCTGGTGTACGGCGGGCTCGTGCCTTCACGGCTCAGCGTCGATCCCATGGATGTGCTGTGGCGGCGGCTCGACCGGGTGCGGCGTCTGGCCACTCGGGCGCCGCTCTACCTGAGCGCCGTGAATCCTCGCATTCCCACGGGCGCGGGTGAGGAAGACCCCGGGTACTGGGACGTGTACGGCGCGGCCCTGCGCGACTACTCGGCGCATCTGGACGCCGGCGAGCAGGGCGGCGCGGAAGCGATGGTGCAGCAGGCGCTGGAATCGCTGGGGACCGTCCCGGCCGCGGTCGTGGACGACCTGCTCCGGCGGCGCAGGCGGCAGCTCGTGTTGAACCTGGAGCTGATCGTGCGCGCCGCGCGCGGCGATCTCCGCGCGCTCCTCATCGGGCAGGACGATGCGGAGCCCTTTGGCCTCACGCGTGCCGACCTGGCCGTACTCCGGCGGTTCCGGGATTTCGTCGACAGCACCCGCGTGCATCTGTCTGCGGGCGCCGACGAGCTCGGCGTCAGGCTGCTGGCCCGGCTGGTCAACGATGAGGCCGGTCGCGGACCGCGCGCGTCGGTACGGTATACGTTTCCCGAGGCGCGGCGCAGCGTGCCGCGGTACGAGCCCGCGTCTTTGGACGAGACCGTCGCCGCCCATCTTGCCGCCGCCGGATGTACGGTGACCGATGATAACCCAGAGGCGCTCATCTGGGTGCACAACTTCGCGGGCGCGCAGCAGCGTGAGTCGTTCGACCAGCGTGGCGCGCCGCCCGCGCCGATCAGGACGGTGACCGCGGCGCTGGGGGAAGCGGCCGCGCGCGGTATGGTGTGCGGATGCGCCGATGTACGGTTCGCCAACGGGGCCGACGATGCGCTGGTTCGGTCGCTGCTTGCGCGCGAGGATTTCACCGGGCTCGCCGGATATGCCGGATGGAACACGTGCAGCAACAGCCTGGGTACCGTGATCGCGCAGGTGGTTCTGGCATATCACGGCAGGGAAGCCCTGGGTCCGGTCCGCTACCGGCAGGTGCGCCGGCGCTATCTGACGCGCCGGCTACTCGATGACTGGGGCTATCAGACGGTCGTGCGGCCGTACCTGACGCGCGAGATCGTGCCAGAGCTGAACGCGGATCCGTCGTACCTTGGCTCGGCCGCCGGTGCCGTTCGCGAGGCGGCGCTGGCGCGCTTTTGCGAGCAGGTCCTTCCGTCGGTGGAAAAAGCGCTCGGCGCGCCGGCGATGAAGGCCCTGACCTTTCCGTGGGACCGGTTGTTCGAGATCGACGTGGAGCTCGCCGATGACGCGCAGGGGCTATGACGTTGTCGTGATCGGCGGGGGGCCCGCGGGGTCGGTCGCGGCAATCGCCGCGGCCCGCGAGGGCGCCCGCGTGGCCTGCATCGAACGCTATGGCTTCCTGGGCGGCACGCTCACCGCTGCGATGGTCGCGCCGATCATGGGCTTCCACGCCGGCCCCCCGAATGGGTCCACCGAGCCCCGGCAGGTCGTCGCAGGGATCCCCCAGGAGATCGTCTCGCGGATGCAGGCACTCGGCGCCTCCCCCGGACACGTGCCCGATCCCATCGACTTCTGTCACACGGTCACGCCGTTCGAGTACGAGGGCCTCAAGCGCGTTCTGCTGGAGCTCACCGCGGATGCGGGCGTCGACCTGTGGCTGCATTCGGTCTTCCTCGACGCCCGCGCGAGCGTCGGCAGGGTTGAAGCCGTGCGCGTCTGGCAAAAGGACGGCATCAAGGAGATCCGCGCGCCGATCTTCATCGACGCGTCCGGCGACGGCGATCTCTCGGTCTCCGCGGGCGCCGCGGCCGAGGTCGGCCGCCCGGAAGATCAGCGGCCACAGCCGATGACGCTGATGATGCGGATCGGCGGCGTCGCCTGGAACGACGTCATGGACTACCTCGAGCGCCATCCAGACGATATCCAGCATGGGCAGGGGATTCACGACCGCATCGATGTGCGGTGGCTGCGCGCGCTGCCCAGCCGCGGATTCGCGGGGTTTGGGGCGCTGGTCCGTGAGGCGCGCGAGCGCGGGCAGTGGACGATTCCACGCGACCGGCTGCTGGTCTTTGAAGGCCCGCGTCCCGGAGAAGCCGTGGTCAACACCACCCGCGTGCTCAACCGTCTGGGCATCCTGGGCGACGACCTGGCGAGGGCCGAGGTCGAGGGGCGCCGGCAGGCCTACGCGGTCGCCGACTTCCTCAAAGACAACGTGCCGGGGTTCTCGGGCACATACCTGCTCGAGACGCCGACGCAGATCGGGGTGCGCGAGACGCGGCGCATCGTCGGCGACTACATGCTCACCGGCGAGGACGTGCTCGGCGCGCACAAGTTTGCCGACGCGATCGCCTGCGGGGCCTATCCGATCGACATTCACGATCCCGACTCGGCGCGCCTGGTGACCAAGCGGCTACCCGAGGGCGAGTACTACACGATTCCATACCGGTGCCTGCTCCCGCGCGGCGGAGAGAACTGGCTGGTGGCGGGCCGGTGCATCTCGGCCACGCACGAGGCGTTCGCGGCGTTTCGTGTCTCGGCGATCGTGATGGCGATCGCGCAGGCGGCGGGCACCGCCGCGGCGATGGCGGTGCGGGACGGCACCTCACCGCGTGAGGTGGATCCCCGGACGCTCCGCCAGACCCTGCAGGCGCGCGGGGCCTTCGTGTAGGACGCGCGCGTCGGGCGCGACGCGCGCGTGGCAGGGCGTGAGAGGAACCGGCAGGCGGGTCGCCCAATAGTCGGAACGAGTTCGACCCGGCGAGGGAGAGAAGATGAGACACGCCATCGCGCTGTGCATCCTGCTGATCGTCTCGATCTCGTTCCCCATCGTCCCCCGTGTTACGGCGCAGGCGACGTTGGGTGTGACCCATGCCGACCGGGCCTGCGGTTTCAGCTTCTCGTATCCGGCGGGCTGGCAGCGGCAGGTCCGCCAGCAAGACAGGAAAGTGGTGGTCGGAAGTCCCGATCCGCCCGAGAGCTCCGTCGTGGCACTCATCGGCCCGATCCAGGACGTGCGCGCCGATCAGGTGACGACCGATCAGATCGCGCAGTCGATCGCCGCGCACAACTGCCTGTTTTGCCTGCGGGGGACGCTCGTCTGGGTCGACCGGTTCAC
>JBOGSE010000685.1:0-7496 GCA_050694895.1 bacterium
GGCTCTTGAAGCGTACCCGAACGGTGAAGTTGTCGATGACCTCCGTCCGGTCGTACGGGCCGATGAAAGAAAACGCCGTCTGCGCGCGGGTCGCGGGATCGACGATGCGGTCGAACGTGACTTTCACAGCCTCCGCATTGAACAGCGAGCCGTCATGGAACTTCACATCCTCGCGAAGCCTGAAGGTGAACGCGGTGGCGTCCGGTGAGATGGTCCATGACGTGGCCAGGCCGGGCGCGTACTGGCCGGGGCCGGTCGACCAGACCAGCGGATCCACCAGGTGCAGGCCGATCCTGCCGACCCGCGTGAACGTGGTTGTCGTCACATCGAGCGTATCGAAGCCGCCCGCCATGCCGTACGTGAGCGTCCCCGTGCTCTGCGCGAGCGCGGCGCGCCGGCTTGCGAGTTCGAGCAGGGCCGGACCCGCGGTGAGGGCGCCGATCCCGACCCCGGCCTTACGCAGGAACTCTCTGCGCTTCATGCGTTCCGCCATCTTTCCCCCTCCTCAGTATGTTCGAAACGTAGCCTCGACCCTCTGAAGCGGAGTTGGGGCCACCGTGTCGTACAAGAAGGCGTATGGGCAATACTCTGCTCTACTCCACGCACCGGGCCGATCCCTCTAGAACGCGCCCTTATCCTCTGGAGGTGGGAGAAGAATGGAGAGGCGGAACATCTCAACGGGCATGCCGTGGGAACCGATCGTCGGGTACTCTCGTGCGGTCCGCATCGGATCGACGGTGCACGTCTCGGGCACGACCGCGACTGACAAGTTCGGAAAAGTCGTCGGCGCCGGGGATCCGTACGCGCAGGCGGTCCAGACACTCAAGAACATCGAGAGTGCGCTGGTGGCGGCGGGAGCGTCTCTGAACGACGTGGTGCGCACCCGGATCTACGTGACGAACATCCTGGATTGGGAAAGGATCGGAAGGGCGCACGGTGAGGTCTTTGGGAAGATCAGGCCGGCGACATCCATGGTCGAGGTGAGCCGGCTGATCGATCCGGAGATGCTCGTGGAGATCGAAGCGGATGCCGTCGTTCCTTAACTCCACGATCGACACCAAGATTCAGGTGCGGCTTCAGGTGGACGCGTCTGCCGTCCAGCGTCGGTTGCCGGGGTCATGGCGGGTTGCGCCCAGCGCCGAGGAAGTCCACCGCGGAACGAATCTGATGGTGATTTTCAGCGATGTGCTCCTGCGGCAGGATGCCGACGGCTCCCCATCGCCCGACGCCGTCAACCGCTTCGTCGGCTTTCTTATCCCCGCCGTAGACCCGCAGACGGGCGAGAAGGCGGTCTTCATGGCGCGGATCTTTTCGGCGCACACGGCGGCGGTGCCGGGGCGCTACCGCAACTCTGTGCTGGCCGACGTCACAAGGGAGCAGGCGGTCGCGGGCACGGGCCTGCACGCGGTCTGCAGCGAGCGATTCGCTCTGAGCCATTCCGGCGGAGGGACGATCGAGCTGCGCCTGCGGTATCACCGCGGGGTTCCATCCCGCATGGCGTGGCCCACGACGATGCGATCCGCCGCCGACCCGTCGATCGTGCGGGTCTACCGCTCAGACGCCCTGCTTGATGTGGTCCGGAGCCTCCCGGCAGGCATTGACCGCGTGGAGGACTACGTCCTCCACGTGACGGTCCCCGAGCTTGGCGATCTCTTCGACGGCTCTGAGCGGCTGGTCAGCATCACGGTCATCCCCTGGTTTGTCCGCCAGGAGTACGGACCAGCCGGCGCTAGCGCTTCGTGATAATCAGCGCGAACCACACCGGCGCCATCGTGCGCGGCACCCGCACGATATGGAACGGCAGCGCCGACGCAGGCTCCTGCAACACCGGCAACGGCTTGGGGTCCACCAGCGAGTAAAACACGGTCAGGCGGTCGGGTTCGCGGACGATCCTGGTAATCCAGACGCCGCTGGCGTCCTGAGACACGCCGGTGAAGACGGCGACCACCATGTCACGCCCGAAATCAATGCTCGGAGCGGGTCGCGCCGTCCCCGCGTGGCGCTGCCACAGCTCTGTCCAGGCCGGCGCGTCGCGAATCACCAGCCAGGCGGGTTCCCGCAATCCCGAGTTTTGGCCGGTGTCAACGGTCTGGAACCCCACAACCGTTCCCACGGGCGCCGCCGGACCGCCGGAGGATGTTCCGGCCGTGTATCCGACGGCTATGATGGCCAGGGCCACCCACAGCGCTACCACTGCTGCTTTCTGAGGCATTGACGTCCCCCCCGTTGCCGCCAGCGCGGCAGCTTCGTCACATAGGTAGTGCCCCACGGCAGGCGCTCCGAGACCCGCCCCGATCAACGTATCCCGCACCGAAGACCCGTTTCGTCACGCGGTTGATCTCGTCCTTTCGCATGAGAACGCATCCTCCGAGCGGACAAAGTTTGCTTCTCGTTGGCAATTGTAGAGACCCTGTGCAGGGGAGCGATGAAGCACCCTCGAAGTCGGCACGCGCCGTAGACCCCGACGGAGTCGCATTATGCCTCAAACCCGACGCCTTGCTGCCGGCCGGTCAGGGTTTACCTTACTCGAAACGGCTGTGGTTCTCGCCCTGGTCGGGCTCATTCTCGTCGCCGCCTTACCATCTTATTCGAACTTTGTCAGCAACCAGAGGCTTGAGGCAACCGCCCGAGTTGTTACCTCAGATCTTCGCGTGGCGCGGCAGGAGGCTGTCACCCGCCGCGCACCTATCGCGATAGGGTTCGCCGCGGCCGACGGTGGCTGCACCCCTGCCGCAGCCTCGTACACACTGTTTCACGGCCCGCTCGTGCTCAAGCGAACCTGCTTGCCAGGTGACGTCGAATGGGCTCCGGTACCGGCCGTCCGGCTGGTCATTCAATCCGTTGGGATCCCCCAGGCAGGGATGACGCTGACCATGCGCAGCGCGCGCACGGGCGCGCGACGATCGGTCGCAATCTCGGCCGATTCTGGAGCCGTGGATGACGTCCGCTAGTGGCCGGACCGTCCTCCGGCGTGCCCCCGCCTCGAGCGGATTTACATATATTGAAGTACTGGTCGCCATCCTCGTCATTGGGCTCGTTACGCCCGTCTTCATCGGCGGACTGCTCGGGAGTCTGACCCATGCGAGGCGAGCGCAGGATCACGGTGCCGCAACCGCCTGGCTTCAGGGTGAAGTCGACTACCTCCGAGGGCAGTGCTACGAGCGCCTGGGTCCGTCGACGCGCAAGGTCACGTCCCAAACGTTGCGCCCCGGTGAGCCGCGGCTGCCCGCGGGCTTCGTCGCTGCACTGGTGCGCATCGACGCCACGGCCGAGGCGCTCTTCCAGGTCACCGCGAGCCTGTTCAGGAAGGACTGGGCCGGCGACACTCCGGTCGATCGCCCCGCGTACAGCACGACGACCTACATCGGCGACGTCCGGGTCTGGGGATCGTGTCCGTGAGCGCCCAACGGGGGACGACCCTCATCGAGCTCGTGGCGACGCTGGCGATCGCCGCCCTGATCACCAGCAGCCTCTACCTCGTGTTGGAGACGGGCATCAAGGGCCGGCTGATCGCGCAGGCGCGGATCACCGACCAGGAATGGGGCCGGCAGGCCCTCGCCTTGCTCGTCGATCGCGTGCGCCAGGTCAACTACGATCCGCAGGCCCCTTGCCCGGACAGCGTGCTGCGCATCGGCACCGGCGCCGGCTTCGACCAGCGGCTGGCGTTTCGCGCCATCTTCGATGCCCAGTTGACGCCGCCGCGCCGCACTTATGTCTACTACGTCCAGGATCGGCGCCTCTGGCAGGAGACGCTCGAGCAGGAGTCGCGCGAGGCCTGCGATGACGAGGAGCTGAGAACATCCCCCGATGCCCGGCGCGTGGCCCTCTCACCGCCGGTTATCGAGCGCATCGAATTCATCCCGCTCGACCGGGACGGCGAGCTCGCCTCGGCGCCAAGCCGGGTCCGATCCATTCGCATTACGCTGACCGTTCAGGCGCCGTCAACTCCGGGGCGCGCAGAGTCGCAGACCTATCAGACCGTCGTCGCCGTGCGCGGGCCGTGAGCGCGACGATGCGAGACGCCGAACGCGGCTTTGTCCTGACCGCCGTGCTCGTCACCTTCCTCGTCATTGAGGTCATGGTGATCGGAGTGCTCGCGGTGGTGATGAGCGATCTACATGGCGCCGTCGGACACGAGCTGGCCATGCAGTCGGTGCATGTGGCCGAGGCCGGCATGAACTACGCTGCGGCGCAACTCGTCGCACGGGCATCCGCCGCAGTCTCGGATGACGAGCGCTATGCGGGCGACGACGAGGATATGGGGCTGAAAGAGTCGGATGGATCGACGAGCGGGACATTTCGCGTCACCGTCCGATGCGCGCACCCCGATGGCGCTGTGCCGCCGGCGTGCCAGGATAATCTGCGCACAGCCAAGATTGACGAGAGAAACCTGCGTGTTATCATCGCGTCCGGGTTCGTCCCCTCGAGGCCCGGACGTGCGCGGCGGCAGATCGAGGCGGTGGTGCGACGGTATACCGCCGGCGCGGGCGACATTGCGCTGCACGGCATATGCGGGCGCGAGCGGGTGGATCTTGGCTCCGACACGACCGTCACGGCGGATGTCGGCAGCAACGGTGACGTGTTCATCGATGGACCGCGCCGTACTCAGGGCACGGTCCGGGAGCGATTACCGCGCGGGCCCACCCTCGGCCCGAGCGTTGAAGCCGAGTTCCCCGAGCCATCCTGGCCAGGGTTAACTGGTCTTTACACCTGGAGGGTGACCTTCGTGACCTTCCAGGGCGAAGAGTCAGGCGGCAGCCCGCCGTCGCAGCCATTGTTGTTAACGGCTCAGTATGGACGCCTCACGAGCGTCCCGATCGGGGACGGGGCGGTGACGCGCCGCCGCATCTACCGGACGCCCCAGGGCTCACCACGCGGTCCCTGGCTTCTGGTGGGCGAGATCCTGGACAACAGCACTCAAGAATACACTGACACCGCGCCGGACGAAGCCCTCCGCCACCGCATGCCCGGCGCCATTGGCGGGATCGTGACCGCCGGTGGGGCGGTCACCTGCTCGCGGGGCTGCGCGAACCAGGTAGATGGGCAGGTTCGCTCCAACGTACGGGACGTCGTCTGTCCGGCGTTTCTGCCCCCGCCGGCAGAACCGGGCAGCAAGCCGCCGCCCAATCCCATCATCCAGACGGACGCCGACCAGACCGTCCGCTGGTCGGTGCTCCGCGTCGACGATAGGCAGGAGCTCACGATCCGGACGCTCAGCGTGCAGAATGCGCAGCTGCACATCCACCTGAGCAGCCTCGTGCTGGGGCGTGGGGCCAGGCTCGCCGTCACCGGTGCCGCCACGGTGTACTTCCACCTGAGCGGGCCGTTCGTTCTTGGTCCGGACGCGATGTTCGGAGTCAGCGACTCAGGCGGCCGGCTCGTGAGGCCCTCGGATCGCATCCAGGTCTTGAGTCGCGCGCGCGATCCGTCCTTCACGGCGACCGGGGCGGCGTCGGTGCGATTGGACGGCAATAATCGAGTGTCCGGGCTTGTGTTCGCCCCCGACTCCAACATCTTCGTCGACCGCGCCGCCCACGTTCGCGGTGCCCTCTATGGCCGGCACATCCGGATCAATCGATCATCTGACATCGTCGCCGACCCGGTGGAGGGGCTCGGCAGCGAGCGGTCCGGCGTCCGGCCGACGGCGTTCCAGTACGTGCTCCGATGGTATGACAATCCGAACCCCGGCCCCTAGCCGGAGGCAGAGAAGGGAGGTGAGAGGCACTATCGGTTTGCGAGTCTAGATTCTCAAGGGGGGAATGGCATGAACAGATTGAGCGTCGTGTTACTGGCTCTGCTGGTGATCGCGACACTCGGTGTGGTTCAGCCGACGATCTTCGGGACGGCGACCTCTCAGCAGACGGTACAACCCAACAGGGTTCTCGAGCGCAACGCGAACATCCTCATGGGCCGCGCTACGCCGCGTCCGAAACAGATGTTTGTGTCCAGCGGTGTGATGACGGCATACATGGAGGGCCGGGCGGCCCGTAGTGGTGCCGGTCGCACCGGGGTGGGCGTCCGGTCGTCGGTCTCAAGCTCGAGTGTCTCGCTCCAGACGCTGGGCTGCGCCAACACGTTCGCGGGCCCGGTCCCGAACATTCGGGTGAACCAGGATTGTACGCTGCGGCGTCAGGCCGAGGAGGCGATCGCCGTCAACCCGCTTGACCCCAACAACCTCATCGCCAGCCAGAACGACAGCCGGGTGGGATTCAACCACTGCGGGACCGACTTCTCGCTGAATCGTGGCGGGACGTGGGGCGACGAGCTGCCGCCGTTCTATCAGTTCATCATGGGGAACGGGCTGTCGCCGGACGCCTGCAGCGACCCCACGATGGAATTCGACTCGCGCGGGAACGCCTACTTCGGCGGCATCTTGTTCCAGATCAACTTCGCGGCGAGCGCGGTCGTCGTGACCAAGTCCAACGCCGCCAACAAGGGGTCCTTCTGGCACTCACCGGCCCCGGGGCCTTTCCAGGAGTACTCGTCCAACCCGCTGGGCGTCGTGGCGAGCGACAACAACCCCGTCATCTTCCACGACAAGGAACTGATGGCCGTGGACAGCAACCCGACCAGCCCGAAGCGCGACAACGTCTACATGACCTGGACGCGCTTCAACGACGCCACAGGCGCGGGCGTCAGGCAAAACAGCCCGATTCGCTTCTCCCAGTCCACCAACGGCGGCGCGACCTGGTCGCCCCACATCGAGATCAGCGGAGCGAATGCGGCCATCTGCACGATCTTCAGCGGATCGACCAATCCCAACGCGTGCGACCAGGACCAGGGCTCGCATCCCTTCGTCGCGCCCAACGGCGACATCCACGTCGTCTTCGGCAACGGCAACACGCCGGGCGTCGGGGTCAACCAGGTCCTGCACGTGAGCTGCCCTGCATCAGCGAACTGCGCGGTCGCGTCCAGCTGGACGGCGCCCACCAAGGTCGGGGACCTCATCGGGACGCATCCGATTTGCCTCCCGCCAGGTTGCACTAACAACGTGCCTGGCTGCCCGCTGTTCCGCCAGTGCATCCCTCCTAACGGGTACCGGGCGCCTGAGTTCACGGGCATGACCGGCAACGTCCACCCGCACGATTCACGGGTGATCTTCGTCACCTGGTGGGACACCCGCAACCTCAGTCCGAACTGCACCGGACGCTTTGAGACCGCAAGCCCCCCCTGCGACACCGATGTGTTCTTTGCGCACTCCAACGACGGCGGGGCGACCTGGGGCGCGGCGTTCAACATCTCCGACCAGCACCCCGACGGGGACAACGCAACCTCCCAGTGGCAGTCCTGGAGTGCTTTCGGGCCCGACGGGACCCTGTACGTCGCCTACTATGACCGCCGGTATGGGAACTGCGAAACCACCGGCTGTCACGACATCACGCTCGCGGTCTCGCCCGACCGTGGAGCGAACTTCAACTTCCATCGCATCACCACGGCGTCGATGCCAAATCTGACGACGGCCAACAATCCGGTGCAGGCCGGATTCCTCGGCGACT
>JBOGSE010000686.1:0-2376 GCA_050694895.1 bacterium
TCGCGGTCATCCGCCTGGCCGATCTCGACCTCGATCGGGTCAACGTGAACGGCGGTGCCATCGCGCTGGGGCATCCGCTGGGGTGCACCGGAGCGAAATTGACGGCGACCATCCTCCGAGAGATGCAACGCCGGGGTGTGCGCTACGGCATGGTCACGATGTGCATCGGCGGCGGGCAGGGCGCGGCGGGGATTTTCGAGCTCGCGTAAGAGAGGAGCGCGTCATGGAGATCAAGACCGCCCCAGCACAGGTCACCGTCCCCGGCGGGAGTTTCCTTTTAGGTCCCACCTCCCCGGAGACGGTCTTTACGCCCGAGGACCTGGCCGACGATCAGCGTATGGTGGCGCGCACGGTTGAGCAGTTCGTCGAGCAAGAGGTCATCCCGCGGACACAGGAGCTTGAGCAGCACGACTGGGAGCTGACACGTACCCTGCTCCGACGGGCCGGCGAACTGGGCGTGCTCGGCGCCGACATCCCCGAGGCCTACGGCGGCAGCGGGCTCGACAGGATCACCGCGCTGGCCGTCAAGGACGCTATCGGCCCGGGGGCGTCGTTCACGGTGTCGGTAGGCGCTCATATCGGCATCGGGACGATCCCTATCCTGTTCTTCGGCACCGAGGAGCAGAAGCGCCGCTACCTCCCCAGGCTCGCCAAAGCCGAGCTCATCAGCAGCTACGCTCTGACCGAGCCCACGGCGGGCTCAGACGCGATGTCGATCCGCACCCGCGCAACGCGCAGCCCCGACGGAACGCACTACATCCTCAACGGCGCCAAGCAGTTCATCAGCAATGCAGGGTTCGCCGACCTCTACGTCACCTACGCGAAGGTGGACGGCGAACACCACTCCTGCTTCATCGTCGAGCGCGGCACCCCAGGCGTCACCGTTGGCCAGGAAGAGCACAAGATGGGGATCAAAGGATCTTCGACGGCATCGCTGTTCTTCGAGAACGCCAAGATCCCGGCCGAGAACTTGCTGGGCGAGATCGGTCAGGGGCACAAGATTGCCTTCAACACCCTCAACATGGGCCGCTTTTCGCTGGCCGCCGGCGTCACCGGGGGCGCGCGTCGCGCGCTGCGTCAGACAGTCACCTACGCGAAGGAGCGCAAGCAGTTCGGCAAAGCGCTTGTTGAGTTCGGCCTGATCAGGCAGAAACTGGCGCGGATGAACACGGCCATCTTCGTGGCCGAGAGCATGGTCTACCGCTCGGGCGGCCTCATCAGCGAGGCGTTGGGCGAGGAGCATCAGAACACCGAGCAGATGATCGCCGCGCTGGAGGAATATGCGATCGAGTGCTCGATCAATAAGGTCTTCGCTTCCGAAATGCTGGACTTCATCGTGGATGAGATGGTGCAAATCTACGGCGGCTACGGCTTCATCGAGGAATACCCGGCGGCGCGCGCCTACCGCGATGCGCGGATCAATCGCATCTTCGAAGGCACGAACGAGATCAACCGGCTGCTGGTCCCGGCCATGCTGTTCCGCCGGGCCATGAAAGGACGGTTGAATCTCCTGGCGGCCGCACAGAAGGTCGCGGGTGAGATGCTCGCGCCCACGATCGGCGACGGCGAAGTGCGTGGGCCGCTGGCCGAGGAGCGGCGCCTGGTGGACAGCGCGCGCCGGGCGACGCTCTTTGCGTCGGGCGCGGCGGCCCAGAAGTACCTCACCGAGCTCGAGCAGCAACAGGAGATCCTGGGCGGTATCGCCGACCTGGCCATCGAGGTGTTCGCCGCCGAGAGCGCGGTGCTGCGCGCAGCCAAGACCGCTGCCCGCGGCGGGCCGTCGGCCGGCCTGCAGGCCGCAATGGTGCGCCTGCACCTGGACGAAGCGCTGCCGCGCGTCGAGGCGACGGCGCGCCGAATCCTGGCGGCCACCGAAGAAGGGGACACATTGCGCACGATGCTGGCCGGGCTCCGACGCTTCCTCAAAGTCCCGTCAGTCAACGCCGTGGCGCTGACCCGGCAGATCGGCGCGGCCGTCATCGACGCGGGGCGGTACGTGGCGTAGGGACCCGGCGGCGGGCTGCTCCGCCTGGTTCCCGCCGCCGACAGATCTATGTCAGATCAGGCACTGCTCCAGGCCCGCCCGTGGCTGCGGCACTACCAGCCCGGCGTGCCGCAGACGATCGCGTATCCTTCACGCCCGGTCCAGCATCTGCTGGATGATACCGTCGACCGGCACCCCGACCGTCCCGCAGTCACGTTCTTCGGCCGCGACATCACGTACCGCGAACTGCGCGCGCTGGCCAACCAATTTGCCGGTGGCCTACGCGGGCTCGGGCTGCAAACCGGCGACCGCGTGTCTCTCCACCTCCCCAACTGCCCGCAGTTCGTGATCGCTTACTATGGAACGCTCAAGGCCGGTGGCGTTATCGTGCC
>JBOGSE010000687.1:0-8248 GCA_050694895.1 bacterium
TTGCGTCCCGGCTCAGGCTCTTTCAGCAAGAGGTGACGTGCAGCGACTTCAGCGGTTCGCTGAGGGGCGCGGCGGAGTGTTTCGCGCGCAACATGGCGCTGCTGCTCGTACCTTGATATCAGCCGAAGTGTGTCACGATCTGAACACCCTGGCCCTCGTCGTCAGCGTCCTGGCTTAGCTCGAACGCATGATATGCGAAGAAAGCGTCGACGACCGCGGCGTCCCACTGCGTGCCTGCGCCCTTTCGAAGCGTTTCACACGCCTGGTCGGCGGACATGCCCGCCGAGTACGGACGCTCGGTGGTCATGGCGTCGAAGGCATCCGCCGCCGCGACGATGCGGGCCCCCAGGGGAATTGCGTCGCCTGCGAGCCCGTCCGGATAGCCGTTCCCGTCCCAACGCTCGTGATGGCTTCGGACGATCGGCGCGATCTCGTCACCGAAGCGCAGAGAACGGACGATCTTCTGGCCGATCTCCGTATGCTGCCTCATGATCGCGACTTCGTCGGGTGTCAACTTCTCGGCCTTTGTCAGGATGGCGTCCGGAATGGCGATCTTCCCGATATCATGCAGCAGGGCACTATACCGCAGGACGAGCCTGAAATGCTCCGGCACGCCCAGCGCGGCCGCGATTCCCGCGGCGTACGAGACGAGGCGCTGGAGGTGTCCCTTGGTGTACGAGTCCTTGGCTTCCACCGTCTCCGCGAGCGCGAACAAAATCCCCTCGGTGCGCTCAAGCGCGTCATTGAGGTGCTTTACTCGAACGAGCGAACGGATTCGCGCCAGCAGTTCAACGGAATTAAAGGGCTTGTAGAGGAAATCGTCCGCGCCCGCTTCGATGCCGGCCACCCGGTCTTCGAGTGCGGAGAGGGCGCTCAACAGAACAACCGGGATCAGCCGTGTTGCCTCGGTCTGCTTGAACACCCGGCAGGCCTCTAGCCCGTCAATACCCGGCATCATGATGTCGAGCAGGACCAGATCGGGCTGGATGTGTCCGACCTTTGCGATGGCCTCTTCGCCGGTTGCAGCCTCTTCCACACGATACCCGCGGTTTGTGAGGAGCTCCCGCAAAAGCTTGCGGTTCAGCTCTTCGTCGTCGACGACGAGCACGAGGTCGGCCATCGCGCGTCTAGGATTCCCCGCTCGCCACGGCGGGAGATCCTTCACGAACCACGCCGGGCAGTCGGAACACGAAGCGACTTCCCTTGCCGGTGTCAGATTCAACCCAGATCCGTCCGCCATGCATGTCCAGGAGGCGCTTCACCAGCGACAATCCGAGCCCCGTCCCGTCTCCAGTCGGCTCCGCGCCGGCTCCGAGCGGCCGTATCTGGGTGAATGGCTGGAAGAGGAGCGCCTGGTCTTCCCGTGCGATGCCCGGGCCGGTGTCGACAACGGCCACCTCCAGCTCGTCGCTCATCAGCCGGGCCTCGACCCGAATCCGACCTTCTTCGGGTGTGAACTTCACGGCGTTCGAAAGCAGATTGAAGAGAATCTGCCGGAACCTCACCAGATCGGCACGAACGCTCCGCGCGTCGGGGTCAAGCGCGGCACGAACGTCGAGGCGTTTCTGGATAATCAGTGGGCGCAGGGTTCGCAAGGCTTCCTCCACGACGTCCGGAACCGAGACGACCGAGAGACGAAGCTCCATGCGATCGGCCTCAACCTTCGAGAGGTCAAGGATGTCGCTGATCAACGCAAGAAGGTGACTCCCGCTCCTGCGGATGTCTTTCAGATAATCCTCCTGTTTGGCGGTCAGGTCGCCTCCAATGCGCTGTAGCAGCAGGTCGGTAAACCCGATGACGGCATTCAATGGGGTCCGAAGCTCGTGGCTCATCCGCGCCAGGAAATCGCTCTTGACGCGGTTCGCTCGCTCGGCCTCATCCTTGGCACGAGCCAGCTGCGCGGTCCGCTCCTCGACCCGCCGCTCGAGCTGGGCGTTGAGGCTCCGATTGCGCGTCTCGCTGTCATGGAGGGCCTCGGCACGCTGCTCCAGGCTCTCAATCGTCTCTTGAAGCTGGACGGTCATGATATTGAATGCGGCGGCGAGGGTCGAGAGCTCACCACCGCCCTCTACCGGGATCCGGTGCGTCAGCTCGCCTCGGGCGATGCGCTCGGTGGCGACCGTCAGCTTCATGAGGGGACCGGTAATGGAGCGGCTAACGATCAGGGCCAATCCCATTCCCAGTGCGGCGGCCGCCAGCGCCCCGTGAAGACCTTCGCGGCGACGGGCGGCAAGATTCGCGTCGAGCTGCGCGGTGGAGATCTCCAGACTGATCGCCCCCAGCGGCTGGCCACCCGCGACCACCGCCTGGCCGGCCACGAGACGATCCTGATACCACGTGAATATGGGCGGGCCCTGGTTGCGGACAAGCCGCTCGCCGAAGGAATCCCTTGGAAGAAAATTCGCAGCGCCTTTGTCGTGCACATCCGCGATGATGCGGCCCTTCGGGTCGTACACCCGAGCGGCCAGAACCAGTTGATCCCGGCCGAACGCGGAGAGCACGCTAGAGAGAAAGTCGATATCCTGGTTGTACAGTGGGTAAACGGACGATGCGGCAAGGGTATTGAGCAACAACCCGGCCTGCTGTTCCAGCTCGAGATGCGAGGCCACCTGTTCGCGCGCAATCGCCAGGTACGTCACGCCCGCCACCGCCATGACAATCATGCACGTCATGGCCAGTGTGAGCTTGACAGCCAGGGACCATCGACCAGGTGTGAGGCGCATAGGCCAGGCGCGCTATCGTGACAGGGAAACCCGCCGTGGACGGCGGCAGGCGCTGGGACAGATCAGTTGCCGGGCAAGCGTTGGACCTGCCCTCGCACTTCTCCGGCCCGGTGTTCATGTGAGTGTACATTGACGTATACGGTGTCGTTGAGGAGGGCTCGAAGGGCTTCCGAAAACTCACCGTCGGCGATGCCCTGTCCCGCTGGGCCGATGATGTCGGCGGGCTGAATGACACCGGAAACGGCCCCGCCGCTCGGCGGGCACGGCCGGCCGCCTTCGCTGCCGCAGAGAAACGCGATGATGCCACCGTTGACACCGGCGCGTCCAAAGTGGATATGCGCGGCGGCCACAGGACCACCTTCTATACTGCTGTAGGTCAACTTGTACTCGATGACGGAGTTCCTGACGACTTTGGCTCGAAACTCACCCGTTCCCGTCGTGGAGAGTGCCGGTACTTCGTCAAGACTGGAGAGAGTCGCGATGAGCGTGGGGCTCGCTGAGAAATTCGCCGAGGGGCTCGCCGGCAGGAACGATGGTCTCACCAACAAGACGGCGATGACCGCAACTGCGACACGCATGGCCCACGTCACAGGGTGTGCCTCCGGCCCGTTTCGCTACACTGCCTTCCGGTACGGCTCGTTGAGGGCTTGCCCACGGGTAATCGATTCTAGACCGTGATGCTGTGCTCAGAAAAACGAGGGAGATTGGACGATCGCCGTGCGCTACAATGGAGCAATGAACGCCGCAGCCGGCCAGATTCTCAAAACCTACGTCGCGCTCACCCTGCTCTCGACCCTTGCGGCATCCTTCATCTGGGGAATCAACACGCTGTTCCTGCTGGACGCGGGCTTGAGCATCACCCACGCTTTTGCCGCCAATGCCTTCTTCACCGTCGGTCAAGTGCTGTTTGAAGTGCCCACCGGCGTCGTTGCCGACACGCTCGGGAGGCGAGTGTCCTACCTGCTCGGCTCAGCCACGCTTTTCGGCTCCACGCTTCTGTACCTTTTGATGTGGCAGATGCACGGCCCGTTCTGGGCGTGGGCAGTCATATCGATGCTGCTGGGGCTTGGCTTCACGTTTTTCTCCGGCGCCACCGAAGCCTGGCTGGTCGATGGCCTGAACTTCACCAAGTATGAGGGCAGTCTGGAGTCGGCGTTCGCCAAAGGCCAGATCGCCGGCGGCATCGCCATGCTGACCGGTACCGTGGCCGGCGGCGCCATCGCCCAGGTCACGAGTCTCGGTGTGCCCTACATTTTGCGAGCCGCCATGCTTGGACTTACGTTTTTGGTCGCGTTCATCCTGATGCGTGACGTCGGGTTCACTCCTCGAAAGAGTGCATCGATCTTGAAGGAAGTGCGAAGCATCCTCAAGTCTTCATTGGACCATGGATTTCGCAACCCGCCGGTGCGCTGGCTGATGCTCGCCGCACCATTCAGCGGCGGCGTCGGCATTTACGCGTTTTACGCGATGCAACCCTACCTTCTCGAGCTCTACGGGAGGAGCGAGTCGTATGCGATTGCCGGACTGGCGGCCGCAATTGTCGCATGCACGCAGATGATCGGCGGCTTCTTGGTGCCGTACATGCGCAGAGCCTTTCAGCGCAGAACGTCGCTGCTGCTTTTCGGTTCCGTGATGAGCGTGGTCGCCCTGGCACTCATCGGGCTTGTGCTAAACTTCTGGACCGCCTTGAGCCTGCTGGCAATATGGGCGCTCGTCTTTGCTGCCACCATCCCGGTCAGGCAGGCGTTTATCAACGGCTTGATTCCGTCCGAGGCGCGGGCGACGGTCCTGTCTTCGGATAATCTCCTGAGCTCGTCCGGCGGCGTGGCCGTCCAGCCGGTACTTGGCAGGGTCGCCGATGTGTGGAGCTATTCGACGTCTTACGTCGTTGGGGCCGGCTTCGAGCTACTGGCGCTGCCGTTCATACTGCTCGCGCGCCGGGAGAACGCGTCCTCAGATCCGATGCATGTGGAGACTCCAGAACACATCCTTCCGCAACCCGTGGCCGCCGAACTTCCCGCTGATCCGGTCCATAGAAACTAGAATCTGTCAGCCTAGCTGCCTCTGCGGCTACCGGGCGTTGTTCCAGTGAGTACTGGGGTGAGCGACGGGATTTGAACCCGCGACCTCCTGGGCCACAGCCAGGCGCTCTAACCGGGCTGAGCTACGCCCACCACGTGCCGTCGCCCATTCTAGCACGTGGATTGACGCAGCCTCAATTATGCGGCGCCGGGCTTGTCCTGGGCCTCGACCTCTATCGGTCGGTCCGGGCGCGTTCGCGCCACGCCCATCGTGGTCAGCAACGTAATCCGTTGATCTTCCCCGTCCTTGCGACGCTCGATGAGACCGTCGGCTTCCGCAGCACGGCAGGCCGCGAGCATGCGTGCGGTGGAAAGTCCGGTCAGCTCGACGATGCGCTGGTCGGTGAGTCCGTGACGAAACCAGGCGCCAGCATCATGCAGGGCGGTCAGGACGCGGGCAACGTCGGCCGCGAGATTGTCACTCATAACTCGCCCACCCTTCCGGCAAGGATGAGTCCGGCAAGGCGTATCTATAGGAAATGTACCCAAAAGCACCGGGCTCTTGAGTCTTTCGACGGAGAATCTAGCGGTTAAGTTCCCGAGCCCTCGCCAGGATCCGCTCGCGTTCCTGGTCCCACATCCCGTAGATGGCGTTGGCGCCGATGGCCATCACGAACGGCGTCGTCGTTCCCCCGCGCACAACCGGGGTTCCGGACGAGATCATCCCGACCAGAAACGCGGACGGATCGACCACTCCGCCGCCGCTCGATCCCGGTGCTGCGGGCATCCCGAGATACACGATGTGCTCTTCCTGTCCGAGCACCCTGGCCGACGCGATGGTCGGCATCCCGCCGCTGCCCCGCACCATCGCGAGCACCGGTAACTCGGCGGGGGGCTCGGTATGGGCATAGCGGAGGGGCTCGAGCGGCCCAAGGCGCGGAGTCACAAGCAGCAGGGCGAGGTCGTACTCCGCCCACAGGAATGCGGCGCGGCTGCGGCCGGTTTGCCTTCCCAGCGACTGCGCGCTGATGCCCGGACTGTCGCCGAGGTCATACAAACAGTGCGCGGCGGTGAGCACCAAATCTACGTTCGATGGGAAATCGCCGGGGGTCAGCCGGAACCCCAGACATGTCGTGCCGACTCCCGCCCCGGTGATCGTGAGCACGACGCTGCGGCGTTCGAGGAGCCGGTGTCCAATCGTCCCCTGGGCGTCAAGAGGCGCTGGCCAGAGAAGGAGCAGGAAGCCGACGGCTGCGACAATCAGACGACTCATGCGTGTCACTTCTGCTGCTTACCCCGAACGCCCGTCATCCAGGCCGCGGGTGTGTGCTAGCCGAGCTCGACCTTGATGAGGGTCACCAGCCGCAACACCGCGTCCTCAACGACCTGGGTCTGTGGATGGCGGACGATTATATACCCCTCACCCTCGTAACTGCCGGAAGGGTCTTGACCGATCGTCGGAAGCTTCACATCAACGACGAGATGGCCTACGTCGTGCTCCGCCTGCTCGAGACCATGGATCGCCTTCACGCGACCCTGTCCCTGGCCGCGCAGATAGGCGATCCCCGCCGCGTACCGGCGCTCCGGTGGCTCAAACTCCTCATAGACCATGACGCGGGCCCACGCCGACAGGAAATCGATATCGTGGGCGCGCGAGATCAGGGTACTGATCTGCGCACCGGGCGGCCGGGCCGCCACCTCGGAGATTGCCAGGCTGCCGTTCGGGCGCCGGAACCATTCCAGGTGCGTCAGGCCCGTGTCCATCCCCAGCACCTCCAGCGACGTGAACGCGACGCGGCGGATGTCATCGTAGCGTGGCTCGTCGATCTCTCGCGGCAGTACGACGCGCCACTGCATCCACGGCGTGTGCAGAACCTCCAGCGGGGTCGGGTAGTAGTGGGTGAGCGAGTGCCAGATCGCCCGGCCGCCGATGGAGATCGTCTCGAACGAGTGCTCCTCGCCGGTCAGGAACTCTTCGAGCAGTACGGCCCGACCCGGCCCGGGGGCGGCACGCTGGAGGATTTCGCGCAGGGCATCGGCGCCATCGACGCGGAGCGTGGCCTCCGCGGCGGCCCCGGCAGGCGGCTTGACGACGAGCGGGTATCCGACGTCGCCGGCGAATCCCCAGGCGTCAGAGTCGCTCGTGACCAGCCGGTGGCGCGCGCAGGGAATCCCCGCTGACCGCAGCAGGGTCTTCATCCGCGCCTTGTCGCGAAAGTTGAGGGTCGCCTCAACGCTCATCCCCGGGACGCCCAGCTGCGCCCGCGCCTCCGCAAGCGGAACCTGAATCTGCTCGACGGATCCGAAGAGCCTGTGGATTTCCCCACCCCTCTGGGAAAGCGCGCGCGCCGCGTCCGTCAGCTGCCCGGTGCTGAGGCAGTCATCGACCCGCCAGTGCGCCGCAATCGTCCCACCCACATGAGATGGCAGGCGCTCCCACGGCTCCTGACTGATGACGCCCAGGCGCACATCGGGCAGGCTGGTGATCGCCTGGATGTTCCGTAGCGCGTTTTCCGTGTACCAGGGTGCGACGAAAATAACGAACGGCATGACGCGCGGTTAGCGCGCGGTCTTGGGGGGCGCCGTTGCGAAGAAGTCCTGGGTGAACCGCTCGCTGTACGCCTCGAGCAGCGATTCCACACGGGCCTGATCAGGGGATGCCACGATGAGACCGGCGTGGTACCGCTTCTTGAGCCGCTGCACGATCTCGGGATCACTGTAGGCCGAGGTATCCGGCCATTCCTGACGCGCAAGCGAGATGATCAAGCCGGCGTAGTCCTGCCGGTGCGGGGGCAGGGCGTACGGACGCTCGCCACCGGTCACTTCGATCTTTGCCCACTCGGCCCAGAGATTGATGCCGGTCGCCGCCTCAACGACATCCGCGGTATAGGCTCCGCCGACGCGCGCGGCCGCCTCCAGGAAGTAAAACCTCCCGTCTTCACGGCCGCGGATGAACTCGGTGTGCGTGACGCCGCGGACCAGCCCCAGCGTATCGATGACCTCACGGTTGAGCCACGTCAGGGCCTGTCCTTCTGCTGACGCGCGCGGGAGGGTGCGCGTTGAGGAGATACCGCCCGAGTAGGTCACCTCCATGGGCGAGTGGCCATACTGATGCGCGGCGGCGAAGACCATCTCTCGCTCGGAGACGATGGCATCGACGTGATAGATCTTTCCGGGGACGTACTGCTCGAGCACGTAGAATGACTGCCGGTCGCCCAGCCCATCGAGCATCTTCCACAGCTCGTCCGGTGCGAGCACCTTCTTGATGCCGAACGACGCGGCCTCCGACCGCGGCTTCAGCAGCCAGGGCGGACTCACCCGCTCCATGTACTCGCGGAGACGGTCGTAGTTGATCACCGGGACGAACTCGGGGACGGGGATGCCGTGGTCGCCGGCCTTGACCCGCATGGCGAGTTTGTCGCGGAAGTGGCGCGCCGTGGTATCCCCCATGCCCGGAATCCGGAGGTGCTCCCGCAAGATCGCGGCGCCTTCGACGTCGTAGTC
>JBOGSE010000688.1:0-2131 GCA_050694895.1 bacterium
CCCGACGCCGGCGGTGGTGCCGCGGGGCTCGTGGGCCGTGTCGCCTCGAAGTCGTTCCTGGGCGCGATCACGCGCCTGAAAGTCGCCATCGACACCCGCGACGAACTCGCCGCGGACGTCCAGAGCGCACGGGCCGGAGCCTTCCCGGTCGGCAGCCGCGTGCTCGTGCGCGTGGAGCCCGAGAGTCCGCGCGTGCTGGCGCTCCCGGGGCGCTAAAAGTCTTCGGTTCGCAGCGTGACGGTGCCCGACGTGTCTGAAGCGCTCCTGGGGGACGTCATCGCGCGCATGGGGTGGCACGAACGCCCCGATCTCACGGTGCAGCCGCTGGATGGGGGCATCACCAACCTGAACTATAGGATCCAGGTCGGCGAGCAAGCCTTCGTAGTGCGTCTTCCCGGTAAGAACAGCGAGCATCTCGGCATCGACCGGCGGTGCGAGCATGCGTGCAGCGTCGCGGCTCACTCATGCGGCGTCGCACCGGAGGTTATCGCGTTCTTCGACGATCTCGGCGTGCTCGTCACACGCTTCGCCTCGGGGGAGGCTGTTACCGAGGACGCGATGCGCCGTCCCGAGATGCTGCGCCGTATCGCTCAGGCGCTGCGCCGGTATCACGACGGTCCGGACTTTCCAGGGACGTTCTGGCCGTTCCAGGTGGTGCGTGACTATCTGGCGACGTCGGCGCCACGCGGCGCGCCGTTACCAGAACGCTTCAACTGGATGCTGGCGGAGGCCGATCGCCTGGAGGCGGCCCTGGGCCGGCCGTCGACGCTGCGCCCGTGCCACAATGACCTGCTGTTGGCGAACTTCCTCGACGATGGCGAGCGGCTGTGGATCATTGACTGGGAGTACGCGGCGATGGGCGATCCGTTCTTCGACCTTGGGAACTTCGCCGTGCATCATCAACTCACCGACGCCCAGGAGCGCGTGCTGCTGGAAGCCTACGTCGGACGCGTCACGCCCGGGGCGGTCGCCCGGCTCAAACTGATGAAGATCATCTCCGATCTTCGCGAAGCGATGTGGGCGATGGTGCAGGTCACGATCTCCACGCTCGACTACGATTTTGTCGCGTACGGCCAGAAGCATTTCGACCGGTACGTCGCGCAGCTCCAGGATTCACGCCTGCCGGGGTGGCTGTCAGGCGCAGCCCGCGGGCGGTTATGATCGGGGCAGGCGCACGCTCCGCCACGCCCACTGAGGAGTCAGACCGATGGCCGAGATCCATGTGGTCGTGATCCCGAAGGCACACGTCCCCTCGATCCTCGATCCGGCAGCGCTCGATGGTGCGCTGCTCTCCTCCATGGTGAGGGGCATCCAGGAGGCCGCCCGGAGGACCGGCCTGGACCGGCAGGGATTCTACGTGCGCGCGAATGCGGCCGCGCCAGGCGTCACACCGCACATGCACTGGCACGTGCAGGGGCCCGGCATTCCTGAGTAGCGATGAGAATCGAACCATTCGATCGCCAAAATGCCAGTGAGGTCCAGTATGCTGCGCTGAACGCCTTCCGCAACAGGATGCGGGCTGAGCGTCTGCCTGATGATCCGCCCATCCCCCTTGACGAACACGTCCGCCGCTGGCAGAGCATTCCTCCCTTTGTCGGCGTGCTCGTATGGTCCGCGTGGCGGGACGACGGCCTGGAGATCATCGCGGCCGGTGAAGTGGAGTTTCTTCACACGGCCGAAAACCGTCATGTGATGGATTTTGACATCAGCGTGCTGCCGGAGGTACGCCGGCAGGGCATCGGTCGAAGCCTGCTTGCACTGATCGCGGAAGCAGCGCATCGAGAGAACCGAACCCTCTTGATCACCGCGACAAGCGGAAACATTCCTGCCGGTGAGGCGTTCATGAAGCGCCTGGGAGCCCGCATCGGCCTGACCTCGCACACCCACCAGCTGGATCTCCGCGACCTCAATCGCGATCTGCTTGGTCAGTGGCAGGCCCGAGTCGCAGAACGGGCGTCCGAATTCTCACTGGAACTCTGGACGGGGCCGATCCCCGAAGAACATATCGAGGCCTTTGCGCAGTTGTTCGAGGCGATGAACCTGGCGCCGCGGGGCGACCTGGAGGTCGAGGATTTCCACTGGACCCCCGAACAGTTTCGACAGTCTCGGGCATCCGACCGATCGCGCGGAG
>JBOGSE010000689.1:0-1889 GCA_050694895.1 bacterium
TTGCCCGGGGGTCGATGCTGGAGGTGTTGGGCGAGGATTTCGTGCGGACGGCGCAGGCCAAGGGTCTGCACCGCGCGCGCGTCGTCGTGCGCCACGCGCTGCGCAACGCCCTGATCCCGGTGGTGACGATTGTCGCGCTTCAGGTGGGGACCCTGCTGTCCGGCGCCGTGGTCACCGAGACGGTGTTCGCCTGGCCGGGGGTGGGCCGCCTGGCCGTACAGGCGATCTACACACGGGATTTTCCGGTCGTGCAGGTCACGGTCATGATCACGGCCGTACTGTTCGTCGTGATCAATCTGCTGACCGACCTGCTCTACGTCTTGCTCGATCCGCGCGTGCGGGTGGGTGACTAACGCGATGGCTACCGGTGAGATCGCCGCCCGGCTCACGCTGACCGCCCCGCGACGCAGGCGTTCGCTCCATGCCTTCTTGCGCGACCGCTTTGCCATCGCCGGCTCCCTGCTGCTTGGCATTCTCCTCCTGGGGGCGCTGTGGCCCGCGGCCTTGCTGCCGCATCAGCCAGAGCTGTCCAATCTGGACGCGCGTCTGACGCCGCCCGCCTTCCTCATCGGGGGGACATCGAAGCATCCGCTGGGCACCGACAATCTCGGCCGCGACCTTCTCAGCCGCATGATGTATGGCGCACGGTTCTCGCTGCTCGTCGCGCTGTCCGCCGTCGTCATCGGCGCGGTCCTGGGCACCACCGCGGGGATCGTCGCGGGACAGCGCGGTGGACTGGCCGACGTCGTGCTGATGCGCCTTGTCGATGTGCAGCTGGCGTTTCCGCTCCTGCTGCTCATCATCGCGATCATCGCCGTGCTCGGCCGGAGTCTGGCGATCCTGATCGTTGTGCTCGGCATTCCGGCGTGGGCCCACTATGCGCGGATCGTGCGCGCGTCTACGCTCAGCGTTGTCGCCACCCAATATCTGGAGGCCGCCCGGGCGCTGGGCGCAGGGGAGTGGCGCCTGATTGTGCGTCACGTCCTGCCCAATCTGGCCACCCCCTTGGTGATTCTGACGACATTCGAGATCGCGCGCATGCTGCTCATCGAGTCAGCGGTCTCGTTCCTGGGGCTTGGCATCCAGCCGCCGACACCCTCGTGGGGAACCATGATCGCCGACGGGCGAAATCACATCTATGAAGGCTGGTGGGTCTCGACGATGCCGGGCCTGGCCATCTTCCTGGCGGTCCTGGCCTTCAACTTTATTGGCGACGGCCTGCGGGATGTGCTCGATCCCCGGTCGCATGCGCGCCGGACGGTCATATAGAGAAAGGAGGACTTCTATGTCACAAGTTTTGGTGGAGTTACTCACAAGGCAGATGGACAGTGCATGGGCGGGCTTGCAAAGAGTGCTGGAAGGGTTGACAGAGAATGAGTACCACTGGCTCCCGAGTCCTGATGCGCTGACCATCGATGTCCTGCTCCCACCGGATGAAGAGGAAGATCCTGATGCGTATTGGGGAAGGATGCCCTCACCCTACCCGAGTTCGACGATCGAGTACAAAGCCGCTCATGTCGCGACCTGCAAGATCATGTACGTCGAGTATGCCTTCCGTGAAGGCCGGCTGCGCTGGCGACGGAGCGACTGGAACGTACCCAGGACGCTCGCCGCCATGCACCCCTACCTGGAGCACGCCCATGCGACCCTACGGAGTGTTCTTGAGAGACTTGTCGACTCGGATCTAACGGTGATGCGTAAGACGAATTGGGGAGAGTTCTGGCCGACCGAACGCATCCTGTGGGCCATGATTACGCACGATATCTACCACGGGGCGCAGATTCGAACGATCCGCACGTTCTACCGTGCCGCGGCACGGGCGAGCCAGAGAGGCAGGGAAACCCCGCGGCTCGGTGAACCTCACGGAAACTCAACAGGGTAACGTCGCG
>JBOGSE010000690.1:0-1617 GCA_050694895.1 bacterium
GACCGGAAGTATCCCATGAGCAGCCAGGTCGCAAACGGAATGAGAAACGTGGGGTACGTAAGGATCAGGGCGGCCGACCGGTCCCAGAGGCCCAGGGCGGTTACGACCCGGGCGAGTGGAATGAACAGGATGACCGGAGGCACGAGATAGCTCAAAAAGATGGCCACGCCTAGAACGCCCGACCCCGCAAATCTGAGGCGTTGAATCGCATAGGCTGCGAAGAGGCTGGCGGCCAGCGCCAGGGCTGTCGCGCCGACCGAGATCACGAGTGTATTCCAGAACCACGGCAGAAAGCTCGATCCAAAGAGCAGGGTCTTGAAGTGCACCAGGGTAGGGTGCGCCGTCCAGAGCTGGTTGAGGGCCAAGTTGTAGAGGTCGCGGTTGGGTTTGACCGCGGTAATCAGCATCCAGTAGAACGGGAAGAGCAGGAAGATCAGGAACAGCCACAGCGGCGCGTAGAAGGTCAGAGTCCGGTACGCGAGCGACCGGTGCACGTCAGTCTCTCCTGAGGTAGTAGAAGCTTACGATCACACAGGCGAGCAGCACCGGCAGCACAAAACCCGAGATCGCGGCGCCCTCGCCGATGAACCCGCCCTGGATGGCGCGCTGATACGCCAGGGTGCCGAACAGGTGGGTGGCATTGGCCGGGCCGCCCTTGGTGACGATCCAGATCAACTGGAAGTCGCCGACCGTCATGATCGTGGAGAAGACCGTGACGACGACGGTGAGCGGCAGCAGCAGGGGCCAGGTGATGGCCCAAAACTTCTGCCAGGGTCCGGCGCCGTCGATATCGGCCGCCTCGTACAGCGTCGGTGAGACCGTCTGGAGTCCTGCCAGCAGCCCGATGGCGAAGAACGGGGTCCCCCGCCAGACGTTGGCCACGATCATGGACGCGCGCGCCAGATTGGGATCGCCCAGGTAGTTGATGAATCCTGAGACCAGCCCGGCCTGCTTGAGCATCCAGGTGATGACGCTGAACGTCCCGTCGTAGATCCAGTAGAAGACCAGAGCCGACAGCGACGTCGGGACGATGAACGGCAGCAGCATAGTGGCACGGACAAAGCGCTTGCCTGCAAATTCCCGATTGACCAGCAGCGCCAGCAGAAAGCCCAACAGCAGCTTCACCGCCACCGCCACCACGCCATACAACGACGTATTGAAGGCCACCAGCCGGAAGATGGGGTCGGTAACCAGGTATGTGTAGTTGAACAGGCCCACAAATTCGCCGGCCTTGGCGATGGTGGAGTTGGTCAGACTCAACCAGATGCCCAGCATGAACGGATAGGCGAGGAAGACCCCGAGCAGGACCACGGCGGGACCCACCATCAGGATCCCGAGCACATGGCGGTTCTCGCTCAAGCGCGCGAGCAGGCCGTCTGCGCGGGGCGCGGTCGTTTGGGCAGCGTTGGCTCTGGCCATGAGGAACTACATCTCAGCCCTGGAGATGGCTTGGCGGAGCCACCTCACACGGAGGCCGGCTCCGCCAGTCGAACGCCACCGTAGCTACGCCTGGTAGATGCGCCGCAGGCGGTCCTCCGCCGCGCGGATCGCGTCGCGAACACTCCGGCGGCCGGTCAGGGCCTCAGCGACCATATCGACGATGATGAACTCGGCCAG
>JBOGSE010000691.1:0-1057 GCA_050694895.1 bacterium
CGCCCAGCGCCTGGGCCGCCTGCACATAATCGAGCTCGCGTACCACAAGCGTCACGCTGCGAACAACGCGGGCCACGCGCGGAGTGAAGACGATCGCGAGCGCGATGATGACGTTCGACAGCCTGGCACCCAGGGCCGCCATCAGCGCGATCGCGAGCAGCGTGGTCGGGAACGCCATCAAGCCGTCCATGATACGCATGAGGACACGGTCCAATCGGTCGTTGTAGCCCGCAAGCAGACCGAGGACAATGCCGACGCCCGCGGCACACGCGACGACGAGGCTCCCGATCAGCAAAGAGATCCGGGCGCCAAATATCACCCGGCTGAAGATGTCGCGGCCCATGTTGTCGGTGCCGAAAAGATGCGCCGCACCGGGGCCGACGAGCCGGCTCGGGACGTCGATCCCCAGCGGGTCATGGGGCGAGAGCCACGGCGCCACTATGGCGACGAGCAGCACCAGCAAGACGATCCCGCCCCCGATCATCGTGGACCGGCTCCGGCCGAGCGCCCGCAGGACGGCGGACCACAGCCCTGCGGGCCTGACGGAAGGATACACGGGGAGAACGGGACGCTGGGGGATTCCTGCCTCACGCATACTTCACGCGGGGATCCAGATAGACGTAGAGGACATCGATCAAGAGGTTCACGAGGACATAGATCGTGGCGATGAACATCAGGACGCCCTGGACGACAGGATAATCGCGCCGCAGGACGGACGAGATCACCAGCCGGCCCACGCCGGGCAGCGCAAAGACGGTCTCGGTGACGATCGCCCCGGCCAGCAGGCCGCCGAGCGCCAGGCCGATGACCGTCACCGTTGGGATCATCGCGTTGCGCAGCGCGTGGCCGAGTATGACGCGGGGCTCTCGATTCCCTTTGGCGCGCGCGGTGCGCACGTAGTCCTGGCCGAGCACCTCCAGCATACTCGAACGCGTCATGCGCGCGACCAGGGCCGAGCCCCCGAAGCCAAGCGTGACCGCCGGCAGGACGAGCGACCGGAGCGCGCCGGGGAGGGAGTCCCGCACGGGCACATAGCCGGCCACGGGGAACAGGCCGA
>JBOGSE010000692.1:0-2656 GCA_050694895.1 bacterium
AATATCGAAGGCCCCCCCGACATTTTTGCCGCGACGGTGCTGGGAGTCCCGCAGGAAAGATTTGCCCAGCCCGGGGAGATCCACTTGGGCGGATTCCTCAACTACGACTTTCAATTCCAGCACCAGGACGTCGACAGCAGCTTGGACGGCCTGATCGAGCTCGGGCTGTTCCACCGCCTGGGGGTGGGGACCGCGACGACGCTTGCCCGCGACATCGGCGATCAGAGCTCGTTCACCCGCTTGGAGACCACCTGGACGGCCGATGATCCGGAACGGCTCACCACCCTGCGGCTTGGAGACGCCATCGGGCGCCCCGGTGCATGGGGGAGTTCGGTGCGCTTCGGGGGGATACAATGGGGAACCAATTTTGCCACCCAGCCCGAGTTTATTAGCTTTCCGCTGCCTACCCTGAGCGGAGAAGCAAGGATCCCTTCAACCGTTGAGCTATTCGCCAACAGCGCTTTGAGGCTACAGCAAAGCGTACCTCCCGGCCCGTTCGAAATCCCCAACGTGCCCCTGATCACCGGGGCCGGAGATGTCCAACTGGTGGTGCGTGATCTGCTTGGGAAGGAACGGGTGCTGGTCCTGCCGTACTACGTAAGCCAGGCGCTGCTGCGCGCCGGGCTTAGCGACTACACCTTTGATTTGGGATTCGAGCGCGAGAACTTCGGCATCGAAAGCAACGATTACGGGCGAGGATTTGGCACCGCCACGTACCGGGCGGGCGTCACCGATCGGCTCACCGCAGAGGCGCGCGCCGAAGTGCTGAAGGATCAGCAGGCGCTGGGCTTTTCCGCCAGCTACCTTTGGCCCATAATCGGCGTAGCGAACGCCGCGCTGGCGGCAAGCAGCAGCGACGCAGGCGGAGGCGGGCTGTTTGCGCTCGGCCTCGATCGCCAGGCGCGCCGGGTAAGTTATGGCGTGCAATCGGAGTGGACCACGCCGCACTTTGCGCAGCTCGGGCTCGTGCGCGGCGAGCGCGCGCCGCGCCAGACGACCCTAGCGCGGGTATCGGTCTCCCCGGACGGAAGCGACACCTTTTCGCTGAGCTACTTGCTACAGGATAACCGGTCGCAGCCAAGGGTGGAATTCATCAGCGTGGGCTACGATCGCAACGTTTTTCGCGATTACCACCTCTCGGTATTCGCGTTACAGACATTAACCGGCGTGCGCGATACCAGCTTCGGGATCACCTTGACCCTTGCCTTCGGCGAGCGCTCCAACGCGAGCGTGAATTGGACCCAGCAGAACGCCGATCACCAGAGTAGTTTCCAGATTCAGCGCAACCTTCCCGAGGGCACCGGGCTCGGCTATCGCCTCCTGGGCCTCGAAGGAACCGATTCGCGCGCCGAAGCGGGGGTTTTCTATCGGAACGACATTGGGACCTTTGGCGCCGAAACTTCGCAATTCGGCGACTCCGATGCCTACCGTCTAAGCGCATCGGGAGGGCTCGCCGCCCTGGGCAACGAAGCATTTCTCGCGCGCCGCATCAGCGAGAGCTTCGCAGTGGTTCGCGTAGGCAACTACCCGAACGTAGGGATCTATGCCGAAAATCAGCCGGTGGCGCGTACCAATTCGAGGGGCAGCGCGCTGGTTCCCAGGGCCCGCGCCTACGAGAAAAACAATATCGGCATCGAGCATGCGGATTTGCCGTTGGATGCGCGTTTCACCACGCTACGGATGGACGTCACTCCGGCGTTTCGGAGCGGCGTGCTCGCCGATTTCGGCGTTCGCCCGGCAAACGCGGCGCTGCTGACGATCGTGCTGAGCGGCCGCGCCCCGTTGCCGGCGGGTGCTATGGTGCGCGTGGTTGGGGGAAAGGAGCAATTTCCAGTCGCGCTTCGCGGCGAGGTTTACGTAACCGGATTAGCGGGGTTCAATCGGCTGGAAGCCCGCTGGCGCGGCCAGCGGTGCCGCTTCGACGTGCGGCTGCCGAAGGCCGCCGGTCCTCTGCCGCGGCTCGGTCCGTTTGCATGCCCCGGCGTGGTCCCATGAAACGGCTTGGCGTGATACTCCTCGGTCTGGCCTCTATTGTATTATCCACGGCAGCCAGGGCTGTAAGCTGCAATGTAAGTGCAACGCCTGTTTCATTCGGTTCGTACAATGTCTTAAACGCCGCCCCCCTCGATGCAACGGGGACGGTCACGGTCACATGCAACGGGCTGCTGGGGCTTTTGGTCAGCTACAACATCAGGCTCAGCGCCGGCCTGAGCGGCACCTATGCGCCGAGACAGATGGCGAACGGGGCGAATCGGCTCAATCACAACTTGTATACCGACGCCACCCGCCTCATCGTGTGGGGCGATGGCAGCGCCGGGACGTCGTTGGTAAGCAATAGCATCGTGCTGGTGCTGTTAGGGGTGACCGTCAACCATACCGTATACGGGCGCGTGCCCGCGCTGCAAAACGTCGCCGTCGGCAACTACTCCGACAATATCACCGTTACCCTTACTTTCTAGCGGGTGTTCCCCGCCTCACCTGCAACGCCTGCCGATAACGGTCCGGCTCACGGACGCCAAGGGCGTCCCGATCACGGTGCGCACGCCGCTCACGCTGGAGGCCACCGCGGCGCGCTGGCAGGTCGAGGACCTCGACCCGCGCGAGCCGGGTGTGCAGGTCTTCATCGACGGGGGCAAGGCTGAATATCGCCTCCTGC
>JBOGSE010000693.1:0-3298 GCA_050694895.1 bacterium
AGGGCCGGCCGGTCGTGATCGCCTCATCGGGCGATGCCGAGACGATGGACCCGGTCCTGACCGCGATCAGCACGACCGGCAGCATCCAGAGTCACATGCTGGAGCCGTTGGTGGATTACGACCCAGACGGCAAGCTCGTCCCCATGCTGGCGACCTCGTGGCGGGCGCTGGACAATGTCACCTGGGAGTTCAAATTGCGGTCGGGCGTCCGCTTCCACAACGGCGAGCCCTTCAACGCTGACGCCGCGAAGTTCAGCATCGAACGGGCGCAGACCCATCCTCGCTCACTCCAGAAGGTCTACGTGAGCATGATCAAGGAGATGCGGACCGTCGACGATCTCACGCTCCGCGTGGTGACGAACGACCCCTCGCCCGATCTGGTGGCCAATATCTCCAGCATCTTGATTCTTCCGCCCCGTTATGCCCGCGAGGTTGGGGACGACGGGCTGGCCAGGAGGCCGGTGGGCACCGGTCCGTACAGGTTTGTCGAGTGGGTCCGTGACGACCGGATCGTGCTTGAACAGTACCCGGGGTACTGGGGGACGAAGCCGCAGGCCACGCGTGTTACTATCCGGCCGATCCCCGAGGGCGCGACCCGGGTGGCCGCCCTGCTGGCCGGGGAAGTGGATGTCGTCGAGGGGATTCCGATTCCCGACATCCCCCGCGTGGCGAAGACCAAGGGGTTCAAGGTCCTGCGCAAGCGGGGGCCGCGACTGATCTTCGTGGCCATGGACACCTTCCGCGATCGGGGCGGGCGGCATCCAGCGGGCAGCCCTGGCGTACCGGATGGCGCGCCGAATCCCCTGAAGGACGTGCGGGTCCGACAGGCCATCTACTATGCTATCAACAGCAAGGAGATCGTCGAGCAGGTGATGGGCGGCGCGGCGGCTCCGGCCGAGCAGATGCTGCCATCGTTCATGTTCGGGTACAACCCGAAGGTTCGCCGACCGATCTACGACCCGTCCAGGGCGAAGCGGCTGCTCGCGGAGGCCGGCTACCCCAACGGGTTTACGGTCCGCCTGGACGTCCCCACGGACCGGTACGTTAACGACCGCGAGGTCGGCCTGGCTCTCGTCGGCATGCTGGGCCGCGTCGGGATCACCGTGCAGTTGAACGGGATGCCGCGGGCGATCTACTTCCCCCGCATGCGCGCGTTCGACACCAGTTTCCAGATGAGCGGCTGGCTCACGTTGATCTCCAGCATCAACTGGGCGGCGATGCTAGGCTGCGTCGACCCCAAGACCGGCTACGGCCGGGCGAACTATGGACGATACTGCAACCCTGATCTGAACCGGATCATCGACGTCTTGAATACTGAAATGGACGAAGCCAAACGCAAGGAGGCGTTCTTCAAGGCCGCGGAGTTCACGCGTCAAGACGTGGGGAAGATCCCGCTCTACTTCGAGGAACTGATCCGGGGCGTCAAGGAAGGCATCTCGATCCCGGTCCGGGTCGACGAGCATGTGCGGGCGCACGAGATCACCTTCAAGTAGGCACACCGAAGGGTTACAGGGGGTGGGGCGCCACGTCCCACCCCCGATCCATCTGAGATGACCCGATTCCTGGTCAGCCGGCTGCTGCAGATGGTCGGAGTCTTCCTGGTCATCTCGCTGGTCATCTTCCTGCTGCTCATCTTCACCGGCGATCCAATTGAATTGCTGCTGCCCCCCGCCGCGGGTATCGACCAGATCGAGGCGATGCGACGAACGTTGGGCCTGGACCAGCCTTGGTACGTGCAGTACCTCCGGTTTGTGCGCAGCGCGCTGCGCGGCGACCTGGGCACATCGTTTTACTTTCACGAGCCGGCAGGCCGGTTGGTCCTGCAGCGTCTGCCGGCGTCGCTCGAACTCGTCTTCTGGACAATGCTCGTCTCGACCATCATTGCGATTCCCCTCGGCGTAATGGCGGCCTCGCGCCCCAACTCCTGGCTCGATCGCGGCGTACTCGTGGGGTCGCTGGTGGGCATTTCGGCGCCGACATTCTGGATCGGCATCGTCCTGATCGCCCTCTTTGTCGTCACGCTGAAGTGGCTCCCGTCGTCGGGGCGCGGCGGATGGGAGCACCTCGTCCTGCCGGTGGCCACCCTGGCGTTCTATCGGGTCGCGCTGTTCTTGCGGCTCGTCCGCTCCGGCATGCTCGACGTGCTGGGCCAGGATTACATTCGGACCGCACGCGCAAAAGGGCTGTACGAGCGCGTCGTCTTCTACCGGCACGCGCTGCGCAACACGCTCATTCCCTTCGTGACGATCGGCGGCATTCAAATGGGCGGGCTCATCGCGTTCGCCGTCGTCACCGAGAAGATTTACGCGTGGCCGGGGATGGGGCGCCTGCTCCTCATCTCCATCGAGCGCCTCGACTACCCGGTCGTGGTGGCGTATGCGATCGTCACCGCTGCGCTCTTCGTGGTCATCAACCTGACCGTCGACCTGCTGTACGCGATGATCGATCCCCGCATCCGGTACGAATAGGCGGCCATGGCACGAACCCTCAGCGACTCACCCCCCGCCCCGCCGACGGCACGCCGCGTGATGCGGCCGGGCTCGTGGATCTGGCGCTCGTTCCGGTCGAGCCCCATCGCGGTGGGCGGCAGCGCCCTCCTCGTCGCGTTGAGCGGACTCGCGCTGTTTGCGCCGACCGTCGCC
This sequence comes from bacterium, assembly GCA_050694895.1. Classification (GTDB taxonomy): domain Bacteria; phylum Sysuimicrobiota; class Sysuimicrobiia; order Sysuimicrobiales; family Humicultoraceae; genus JBQTJP01. The sequence continues at coordinate 2,643 of JBOGSE010000693.1, forward strand.
CCGTGGGATCCGCAGGCGCAGGACCTCGGACGCCGCCTCATGGCCCCGACATGGCTGGCGGGCCCGCATCCCTTTGGAACCGATGCGGTGGGTCGTGACCTGCTCAGCAATATTCTCTTCGGACTCCGTGTCTCGCTGCTTGTGGGCATCATTTCGATTACCATCTCGGTGGCCATCGGCCTCACGGCAGGCGTGGCCGCAGGCTTCTACCGTCGCCGCCTGGATGCGCTGCTGATGCGGGCAGCGGACATGCAGCTCTCGCTGCCGTTCCTGCTCATCGCGCTTGCGGCTGCGGCGATATGGGGACGGGGAGTCGCCAAGCTCATCGTCGTGCTCGGCGTCATCGGCTGGGCGGAGTTCGCCCGCACGGTGAGGGGTAGCACGCTGGCCATCCGCGAGAAAGAGTTCGTGGAAGCGGCAAGGGCGCTGGGGGCCGCGGATGCCCGCATCATGGCGACCCACATCGTTCCCAACGTGCTCACGCCCGTGATCGTGCTCGTCTCTGTCGCCATGCCGCGGGTCATCGTCACCGAAGCCACGCTCTCATTCCTGGGCGTGGGGGTCCCGCTGACGACGCCGTCGCTGGGCCTGCTCATCGACGGCGGCTACAAGTACCTCTTCAGCGGCGCCTGGTGGCCGTCGATCATGCCGGGCCT
>JBOGSE010000694.1:0-1674 GCA_050694895.1 bacterium
GTCTAGGCCCTTTGGCGGGCCAGTTACTCGGCGCGACTGCGATCGGCGAGGACTCGATCGATCCACGCCTTTCCGACGTCGCGGCTCGTATAGATCTCGAGCGCGGCGTCGTACTTCTCCAGCGCGCGTATCGGGTCGATGCCAGCGAGGACGTGCCCCCACAAGTGCACCGTGTCGGCTTCTTCGAACGGCAGACCGTATTGCCGGAAGATTCGGCTCCCCTGCTCTTTCCGTGGGTCATTCGTGACCTGAGATGAGGCTGCACGCCGTCTCTCTCCTAGGCTTTCACGCTGAGAAGGCTGTGAAACCGAGGAGGGGAGAACGGCGTGCGATTCCCAAGCGTAATTGTCAGGCTGCTCGGCGTCGAGAGAACCGTGGTCGAGCGGGTCGAGTTCGCCGACGAGGCCCTGGTCGTTCACGTACGCCCCACGTGGGCCGAGCGCAGACGCTGCGGGGTGTGCCGGCGGCGCTGCACCGGCTACGACGCTGGAGCGGGACGCCGCCGCTGGCGTGGTCTTGACTGGGCGACGACCAAAGTGCTGCTCGAGGCCGACGCGCCGCGCGTTGAGTGCTTCGAGCACGGCGTGGCCGTCGCGGCGGTGCCCTGGGCGCGGCACGGCTCGCGTCACACCCGCGCCTTCGAGGACACCTGCGCCTGGCTGGCGACGCACACGTCTCGCACGGCGACCGCGGAGTTGCTGCGCGTGGCTTGGCGGACGGTGACCGGGGTCTGCGAGCGTGTGGCGGCCGAGGCCGAGGCGTCGACCGACCGGTTCGCGAACCTGCGCCGCATCGGCATCGACGAGGTCGCGCACCGAAAGGGCCACCGCTACATCACCGTCGTGGTCGACCATGACACCGGCCGGTTGATCTGGGGCGCCAAGGGCAAGGACGCCGCGACGCTGGAGGGATTCTTCGATCTGCTGGGAGACGAACGTAATGCAAGGATCGAGGCTGTTTCCGCGGACGCGGCGCCCTGGATCGAGACGGTGGTGGGTGCCCGGTGTGAGAACGCGCAGCTGTGCATGGATCCGTTCCACGTCGTCGCTTGGGCCACCAAGGCGCTGGACGAGGTACGGCGTGAGGTTTGGAACGAGGCCCGGCGCCAAGGCCAGACGGCGATCGCACGCGAGCTCAAGGGCGCGCGCTTCGCACTGTGGAAAAACCCCGAGGATCTCTCCGAGCGTCAGGCAGCCAAGCTCTCCTCTATCCAGCGCACCAACCGCACGCTCTACCGGGCCTACCTGCTCAAAGAGCAGCTTCGTCAAGTGTTTCGCCTGCCGTGGCGTCAGGCGATGCGCCTGCTCGACCGGTGGATCGCCTGGGCGCTTCGGTGCCGGATCCCAGCCTTTGTCGAAGTCGCCCGGTCGGTCGCGCGTCACCGGGCCGGCATCGAACACGCGCTACGTCGCGACCTGTCCAACGCGCGCATCGAGTCGCTGAACACACGCATCAGAGTTCTCACGCGCCAAGCGTTCGGGTTCGGCTCCCCAGAAGCGATGATCGCGATGGCGATGCTTGCACTCGGTGGGCTCTGTCCGCCGCTGCCGGGAAGAGGATGATGTCAATCAATGACCCACGGAAACGTCAGGAGGCCCGGAAAATCAGGATGATCGGTGCGCGCACGATGGATCAGGAACCGTTCGCCTTCTAGCCATTCTATGATGGCGGTGC
>JBOGSE010000695.1:0-2213 GCA_050694895.1 bacterium
TCCCCGGCGATGCGCGCGCTCTGCTCGAGGGTCCGTGCGACCGCGCTCCGGTCAAACGGCAGCAGCCCCTGGCGTCGGCAGATCGTGCCGATGGCCTGCGCGTACTCGACCATGTTCGCGTCGGTCCGCTCCATGTCGATGTCGAAGTCGGCCTTAATCTTGAACAGTTTGGCGAAGTCGTCGTCGTGCTGGTACAGCAGGTGATAGATGAGCGTCGCTCCGATGACGATCACCTTCACGTCGAGGGGAATCGGCTCCGGGCGGAGCGTCGCGGTCGGAATCAGGCCGTACTGCTCGCCGATGTTCTCGATGCGGATCATCGAGGGGCTCTTCAGCGCGCGCTTGAGCGCCTCCCAGGACAGCGGCGAGGTCAGGAGGTCCCGGGCCTGCAGGATCAGATAGCCGCCGTTCGCCCTGTGGAGTGCCCCGGGCTTGATCATCGTGAGGTCGGTGACCATGGCCCCAAACTCGCCGCGGTACTCGGCCTTCCCAAAGAGGTTGTAGTAGGTCGGGTTGGGCTCGACCACAACCGGCGCGCCCTTGCTCTCGCTGTTATCGATCAATAAATTCACCCGGTACCGGGTGAACTCGGCCCGGCGCTGAGCGAGGAATGGCAGGGGCGGAGGCTGCTGCTCGCCCTCATCCTTAAAGTCGTCATGGCGCTCGACGACGTCGGCGAGGAAGCGGTCGAGCCATGCGACAATGCGCGGATGTTTCGCATAGGCCTGCTTCAGCGCGTCCACGGCGCCGCTGGCCACCGAGAGCACCGCGGAGCGCTCCAGGTCCTGCAGCGCGTCCTTGGCCTCCCGCTCGATGCTCCGCACCTTGCGCGTGGCTTCACCCACCGTTTCCTGCAGGGACCGATGCCGGCGCTCGAGCTCCTGGCGGTGCGCCTGGGTGAGGTGGGCGAGTTGCTCATCGGTCAGGGGCTCTCCGGCCGGCGAGATGGGGACGGTGCCGATGCCGACGGGCGTGCGCTGAAGCGCGAAACCCTGGCGTCGGGCCTCCTGCTCCAGGTCCCGCCAGATCGCGTTGGCCTGCTGCTCGAATTGCTGTACCACCCCGCTGCGTCTGGTCTCAAACGTCTCGCTGGCAAGGAGTTTGCGGATCGCGTCTTTCAGGTCATCGACCAGGCGCTCGACCTCCCGCCGGAACCGCGCGCCCTCGCCGGCCGACAGGGAGATCGCGATCGGCTGGTCAGGCTGGGAGAAGTTGTGCACGTAGATCCAGTCTGAAGGTATCGGACGGCCGCCCGCGACTTTGGTCACCTTGGTCAGGGCGTACGTGTTGCGGCCGGTGCCCACGGGTCCCGACACGAAGATGTTGTAGCCGGGCTGGGGCACGGTGAGGCCGAAGTCAATCGCATGTACGGCCCGCTCCTGGCCCACAATGCTTTCGCCGACCGGCAGGTCCGCGGTCGTGTCGAATGACAGCGACTCCGGCCAGCATGTCCAGCGGACCTGCTCGGCGGAGACCCGTCGGCTGGCGCGAATCTGTTCAGGGGAAGCCATGACAACACAGTTCGAAGGCGGCGTGAGGCTCTCCTGTGGAACCATTCGGTGGTTTGACGCACGCCGCGGCTATGGTTTCATTATTCCCCACGATGGCGGCCCGGACGTGTTTCTCCACCGTCGCGTCCTGCAGCGGGCGGGCCTTCGGCGGATTGCTCCCGGCACGTCGGTGTGCTACGAAGGAGACCGGACGCCGGCGGGAATCAAGGCGACCAGGCTCCAGCTGCAGGAGGACCCGCCGCGCGGGTAAAACGCATCACGGGAAGATTCCGGTGTCGTCATCTCGGGTGTGAAGCGTTAGCCAAAAAAGCCCGTCCGGCCGGCTGGCTGTCGAGGGGTTGGCTACGGCTCGCTCTTGGGGCCGTGCCTGGGCTTGTCCACGGATGGGAATGGGATGAGCCCGGTCTGCCGCTTTTGCACGGGCTTCTTGGACTGCGGCACACGCGGGTGGTGTTGGATGTTCATGTCGAGCTTCTTCCCACACTCGCAGATCAGATTGAGAGTCTGCGAGGCGTCAATCCAGATATTCCCCTGCGTCTCGGCCCGGGCCTGGGCGTGCTCTATCGCCCCCGAGGCCCGCTCGGCTTCGTCCTCCGCGACTCCCATCTCCCGTGTACCGCTCCCGGAGAGCTCATACATCAGGGCCTTCGGATAGTACACGGTGTACCGCCGGCCGCAGCCGCCGCAGGGAAAAGTAAAGAT
>JBOGSE010000696.1:0-1879 GCA_050694895.1 bacterium
GGGCCGCATCCGCCTCGGCGACGACGTCGTTGTGGAAGAATGAGGCGCCGCCGGTGAGTCCTGCGGGGCGTGTCGTGATCGACGCGGTCGAGAGCCGCGTGCTGGCCGGCAATCCCCTGGGCGATCCACACGTCAGGCAGATTCCGGTCTACCTGCCGCCCGGCTACGATGACGGGAAGCGCGCGTACCCCGCGATCTACTGGCTGCACGGATTCACCGGGATCGGCCTGTCGGCGATCAACCCCAACCCGTGGATCCCGTCGCTTCCCGTGTGCATGGACCGTGCCATCGCCGCCGGCGCCCCTCCGGCCATTCTGGTCATGGTGGATGGCTTCACCAGGTACGGCGGCAGCCAGTACCTCAACTCGACGGCGAACGGCCGGTATGAGGATTTCGTCGTCTCGGAGATCGTGGCGCATATCGACCGCGCGTACCGGACGATCGCCGCGCCCGCGGGGCGCGGCATCAACGGCAAGTCCAGTGGGGGATACGGCGCGCTCGTGCTGGCCATGCGGCACCCCGACGTCTTCGGCGCCGCGGCCTCGCATTCAGGCGACATGTACTTCGAGGCGTGCTACAAACCAGACTTCTGGAAGTTCTGCAACACCGTGGCGAAGCACGGCGGGGTCGAGGCGTTCCTGCGCGCCTTCCTCGACATGCCGAAGAAGACGACCGAGGCGCTCACGGCCATCAACATCGCCGCGATGGGCATGGCCTACTCGCCGAATCCGGACCGGCGCCCTTTGGGATTCGATCTTCCGTTCGACGTCCACACGGGCGAGCTCGACGACGCCGTGTGGGCGCGCTGGCTCGCGTGGGATCCGGTGCACATGGCGGCGCGCCACGCGGATGCGCTGCGTGCTTTGCGGCTGCTGTACTTCGAATGCGGATCGCGCGATCAGTTCTACCTGCATCTGGGCGCCCGTCTGCTGCACCGGCGCCTGGAGGCAATGGGCATCCGGCACGAATATCAGGAGTTCGACGACGACCATACCGGGATCAATTACCGGTACGTCGAATCGCTCCGGCGGCTCTGCGAGATGCTGGCCGGGGCGGGCGGGCGTGGTGGAGGGTAACGTCGCCGCGCCGGACCCGCAGGCGGGTACCCGGCCGCGGGGCGCCAGCGGCCCGCTCGGACTCAGCCGGAGGCAGTGGCGCACGTCTGCCGTCGCCTACCTGTTCTTGAGCCCGGCGCTGCTGCTGCTCGGGCTGTTCACGTTCTACCCGGTGGCATTTGGCACGGTGCTCAGCCTGTACGACTATGATGTCATCTCCCCGCCGAAGTTTGTGGGGCTCCAGCACTTCCGAGAGCTGTGGGGCGATCGGTTCATGTGGCTCGCGCTGGCCAACTCCGCGAAGTACCTGCTGGTCGTTCCGGTGCTGCAGGCGCTCTCGATCGGTCTCGCCGTGGTGGTGAACCGGCCGCTGCGCGGGATCACCTGGTTTCGCGCCGCGTACTACCTGCCGGTGGTCACCTCCATGGTCGTGGCCGGCCTTCTGTGGCGGTGGCTGTACGAGCAGGACGGCCTGCTCAACTTCTTTCTCATCCGGCTGGGGCTGCTCCAGCGGCCGATCTCGTGGCTGGGCCACCCCGATCTGGCGCTCTACGCCGTGATGTTCGTGACGCTGTGGAAGGGCCTGGGCTACTACATGGTCATCTATCTGGCGGGGTTGCAGGGGATCTCGCCCGAGTACGAGGAAGCCGCGATCACCGACGGCGCCTCTCGCTGGCAGGTCTTCCGGCACGTGACGCTCCCGCTGCTTCGGCCGTACATCCTGCTGGCCTCGACGATCTCGGCCATCGCCGCGCTCAAGGTGTTCGAGGAGGTCTACGTGATGACCGGCGGGGGCCCAATGTCTCGGACGACGACGATGTTCT